>JAUSIF010000069.1 GCA_030648135.1 Xanthobacteraceae bacterium | reverse complement strand
GGCGTCGAACAGTTCGTCGAGATCGAGCACGCGCAGCAAGCCGGCGCGGCGAAAGGCGGCGTCGTAGACCGCGTCGGAGCCCGCGAGCGCGCCGGTATGGGTGGCGGCCGCCCGCGCGCCCGCTTCATGCCGTCCGGCCTTGATCACGCCCACGGGCTTGACCCGCGCGGCGGCGCGGGCGGCGGATTGGAATTTGCGCGCGTTCTCGATCGACTCGATATAGAGCAGGATGGCGCGGGTGGCGCGGTCGGTGGCGAGATAATCGAGACAATCGCCGAAATCGACATCGAGCTTGTCGCCGATGGACACGATCGCCGAAAAGCCGATCGAGCGGCGCGCCGCCCACTCGACCACGCCGGCGGCGAGCGCGCCGGATTGGGAGACGAGCGCCAAGTCGCCCACGGCCGGCATGCGCGCGGCGAAGCTCGCATTGAGCTTGGCGCCCGGCGCGATCACGCCGAGGCAATTGGGCCCGACCAGCCGCAGGCCGTGCGCGCGCGCGTTGCGCTCCGTCGCTTCGGCGAGCGATCCCGCGCCATGCCCGAGCCCGGCGGTGATGACGATGGCGGCGGCGACGCCCTTCTCGCCGAGCTCCGCGATCAGCCCGGGTATGGTCGCCGGCGGGGTCGCCAGAACGGCGAGATCGGGCGGCGTCGCCAGCTCGCCGATGCGCTTGACCGCCGCGATGCCCTCGATTTCGGCATGGGTCGGGCTGACCAGGTGAATGGCGCCGGCATATCCGCCCTCGACCACGTTCTTCAGGATGCTGCGCCCGAGCGAATCCGCGCGCGGGCTGGCGCCGAGAATCGCGATCGAGCGCGGGGAAAACAGCCTGTCCAAGCGGTAGGTCGACATCGATTTTCATTCTAAACTAGTTGGCGTGCGGGGTTGATGTTTTTGCACGCGCGCCGGCGCCGGCGGAAGAAACGCGATAATTTTCCGTTATGAGAGAAGCACACACAATCGTCATGGCCGGGTCAGGCCCGGCCATGACAGTAAAAGTTACCATGCCGCGAGAGCAGCACTCGCGATTTGAGATTTGAACGAACCGGCTCGCCGGCTAGGCCGCCTTGTCCTTCTGCTGCTTGAAGAAGGCCTCGGACCGCTTCTTCAGCTCCGCGGCGGAGAGGTCCTCCTTGTGGGTGGCGACCGACCAGGTGTTGCCGGAGGGATCCTTCACGCAGCCCATGCGGTCGCCGTAGAATTGATCCGTCGGCGCCATGGTCGAGGTGGCGCCGGACGCGACCGCGCGCTTGTGGCTCGCGTCGGCGTCGGGAACATAGAGATAGAACGAAGCCTGCGTAGGCTGATATTGCGCGCTCGCCTCGGCCAGCATCAGGATCGAATCGCCGATCTTGATCTGCGCATGCATGATCTGTCCGTCCGGCCGTTTCATCGGCTCGAACATCGTTTCGGCGCCGAACGCCTGCTTGAGAAACTCGATGGTCTTCGTGGCGCCGCGAACGGTGAGATAGGGCGTGATGGTGTGAAAGCCTTCAGGGATCGGTTTTGCTGCCATGATCGGCTCCTGTCGGTTGGTTGTTGGATGCGCAAGGTTGGAGCGTGAATCCGGCCGATTATTGAAATTTCGGTGCAAGCAGTTTGGCGAAAGCGCGGTGTTCTTTCTGCCGCGCGCTCATGCGGGAAACAAACACTCGCGCTCGCCCGCGCTAGCGAGGTTCCTTCGAGGCCGCGCTTCGGCGTGGGCGTTTAGCGCGACGGCGCGGCCGGAATGCCCGGAGACGGCATCTGCTGAGACGGCCAGAACGGCGGCACAGGCGCGAGCGCCATGTGGTTCGCGAATGGCGGGAGCGTCTGATAGAGTTGCGACGTCTGCAAATTGCGTCCGCTAATGACATAGATCATCAGCCCCATCACGAAGATGATGCCGAAAATCGCCGTCCAGGCCAAGGCCGACTCGCTCAGCTCCGCGACGGTAAAATGCGAGCGAAAAGGATTATTGAGGCCCCGATAGGGGTCATGGACGTCCGGATAGACGGGATTGCGATAGTCGGTCATGGCGAACTCCTCGTACTGGTCTAACGCCCGAGCGGGAGCAAAGTTCCCGGCAAAAAGGGCGCTGCGGGCGCGCGCGTGAAAAACGCGATAATTTGCAAGTGTGACCCCTTTTTCGTCATGGCCGGACTAGTTCCGGCCATCTACGCCTTTACTGTTCGTGGTGTGACGAAAAACGTGGATGCCCGGGTCAAGCCCAGGCATGACGTGAGAATAGGATTCTCAATCCGGCTGCGTTCCGTAATACAACGCCGCCGAGGACAGCGCGCCGCCGGCGAGGCAGGGGATGCCGAGTTCGACGTGGCCGGTCGCCGCCGCCACCACGCAACCGAGCGACAAGATGCCCTGGCCGATCTGGCCCCACAGCGAAACATCGCGCTTGTAGCCCGGGCCCTTGCGCCGCAAGTCCTCGATCGAGGCGAGCGCCTGCTTGTGCAGCTTCGCGGTATCGACCGCCTCGGCCGCGTCGATCACCTCGTGCATGACCGGCGCCGCCTCCGCGGGCTGGTGCCTGGCCGCCCATTTCAGCATCTGCAAGAGGTTGGGGTCGCGCGCGGCGTTGACCGCAAGGGTGAACTTCGCCATGCCGCCGAGGGTGAGCTTCTCGACGTGGTTGCGGTCCCGCGACCAGGGCACCATGGCGATGATGCGCGCGATCGGCTCGTAGGAACCGGTGGCGAAGAAATAACCCCACAGCGTGTCGAGCAGATCGGGCGTGGGTTCGAGCGTCATCGGCTTGACCACCGGAATGCCGGACATGCCCTTGAGCTTGTCGAGCAAAGTGGGATCGCCCTTGAACGCCATCTGCTCGAGAATTGGCAGCTTGCCGGTGAGATATCGCTCCATCATGCCCTGGCGCCCCGGCATGTGCATGGCGAAGGAATGCATCAGGCCCTTCCATTCGGGCAGGCCCGAATAGGCGATCGCCCGCACCATCACCCATTGGTCCTCGGGCGGCAGCGGGAGAATGCGGGCGATGATGTCTTCGGCCAAAGCCGGATTGGCATTGATGACGCCGGCGATGAAGCCGATATAGACGCCCGAGTTCTCCGGATCCTTGAAGGCGCCGACCCGGCTCATGGCGCGCACGGCGGCGGGGACTTTAGTGGGATCGGGATTATTCCGGTAGCCGTTGATCCAGGTCAGAACCGTCTCCGACGAAGCGAGCTTGTCCTGATGCGGCGGTGCGGCGGAAGCCGGCGCAAGCGACATCAGGATGGCGATGAGAATGGCGGTGCAACGCATTTCCCCCTCCGGCATGCCATACGCGATACCAACGGCAGCCCCCGCCCGGCCGCAAGGCTGACCAGACGCCGGGGACATTTTGGGGACAAATTCGTGGCTGGATACGGGCGGTGGAAACGTCTCATTAAGGGAATTGGCTCAGCCTGGGCCCGAGATTGCCGGCCGCGGGATGGCTTATGTCGATCAACTTCACGCCCTGGAAAATGCTCCCGGCCTGGAAGGAGTACCATAACTGGCGCGCCCGCCAGGCGGCGTTCAGCAAGAACGAGGGGATTTTCACCAACGCGATCGGCGTCGCGCTGACGCAGCACTCGCAGGACCGGGCAAAGGTCGCCGCCGAGGCCGCGCTGAAACGGGTGCTCGCGACCCAGGCTTCCCAGACGGCGCAGATCGGCAAGCTCACCGATCTCGCGCACAAGTTCAGCACGACCGTCTGAGCGGCGGGCGCCTCAGGGCATCGGGATTTCGTTCACCTTCTTCGGCACGTGATAGCCGCGCTCGACCGCCGGGCGCTTGGCGATCGCCACATACCAGCGCTTCACGTTGGGATAGCGGGCGAGATCGATGGTCTGCCAGTCGTAGCGCGAGATCCACGGCCAGATCGCGATGTCGGCGATCGAATAGTCGTCGGCGACGAATTCGCGGTCCTTGAGGCGCTGGTCGAGGACGCCATAGAGCCGATGCGCTTCTTTCAAAAAGCGCTCCTCGGCATAGGGCGCCTTGCCCTTGTTGTATTTCACGAAGTGATGGACCTGGCCGAGGAAAGGCCCGGGCCCGCCCATCTGCCACATCAGCCACTCGATCACGCGATAGCGGGCCTGCAATTCCTTCGGCATCAGCCTGCCGGTCTTCTCGGCGAGGTACATGAGGATCGCGCCCGACTCCATCAGGTGAAAGCCGTTGTCGTGATCGATGATGGCCGGGATCTTGTTGTTCGGCGCGATGGCGAGGAAGTCGGGCTGGAATTGCTCTTCCTTATTGATGTCGATGGCATGGACCCGATAGGGCAGTCCGAGTTCCTCGAGCGCGATGGAAACCTTGCGGCCGTTGGGGGTGGTCCAGGTATAGAGGTCGATCACCTTGCTTGATCCTCCGGGCCATAGACGGGCGTTTTCGCCAGGCCGATCGCATTGTTAGCATGGCGGGTGCAAATCTCATGGCCGAGATGGCTAGGAACGCTTGATCAGCCGGTCGAAGCCGAAGCTGCCGCCGCCGTTCACGAACAGCACCAGCAATCCGCCGATCATGGCGAGGTTCTTGAGGAAATGAACCTCTTGCGTCTCCCGGGCCGGGCCGGCGAATTCCCAATAGCGGTGCGAGATCAGCGTCGCGATGATGGTGAAGGAGAGCAGCAGGAGCACGCCGTAGCGGACCTGGAAACCCACGATCAGCGCCAAGGCGCCCAGGATTTCGAACGCGATACCGATATAGGTGAGCGGCAAGGAGAGCGGCAGGCCCTGGCCGGCGAGATAGGAGGCGAAGGACGCGGGATTCGAGAGCTTGCCATAGGCGCTCTGGATGAAGATCGCGGCGATCGCGATGCGGCCGATGAGCAGGATGAAATTCCCGGTGCGGGCGGCGAGCTGATCGGCGGGCGAGGAAAAGGCGGCGAGGGGGGATCGATCGGACATGCAAGCCTCCTCCGGCGGGAACATCGGATTGGCGGTAAATTCCCAGAATTCGCGCCGCCGGTCACTTCACGAATGCGGCAACGGCATCCGATCGCTCAATGATCGCCGCCGAAATGCAAGGGCTTATGATCCGAGAAACCGGCGATGGCTCTCACCAGTACGTCGTGCAGCGGACCCACGCGCAGCATCGAGCGCAACAGGGCCGGCGCGATCCGGCGGCCAAAGAATCCTTTCGCGGTGGCAAACCGTTGCATGGCGTCGCTCTCGCGCACTACGCGCGCGGCGAGGTGCTGGCGCCGCTCGGCCCAGCCCGCGATCGAGGCCTTGGCGTGGATGCAGCGGGCGAAGCCCACGCCGTCCTCAATGCCGAGATTCATGCCGCGTCCGCCGGCGGGCGAATGGATGTGGGCGGCGTCGCCGATCAGCCAGACACGGCCGCGGCCGCGCTCTTTCACCATGCGGTGGCTGACGCTGAAATCGGATTGCCAGTGGGCCTGGCCGGGCTTCCAGCTCGCGGGCAGGCGCGCAAGCACGCCGGGGCCGTTGGAGATCACCCGGTGGCGGCCGGGTGCGAGCGGAACGCGCACCATGATCGGTCCCTTCCAGTCGAGCCGCATCTCGGCGTGGTCCTCCTCGGCATCGCCTGCGAGATCGACGTCGACGAGGCTCCAGTGGAACGGGTAGGGGGCGCCGGGGAAATCGAGATCGAGGCTCTTGCGGACGGCCGAATGGGCGCCGTCGGCGCCGACGATCCAGTCGGCCGCGATCGTCGTTTCGCCTGCCGGCGTGCGCGCGCGCACGCTCGGGCGGTCGCCGTCGACCTCGACATCGGTCACCTCGACGCCGCGTTCGACCTTTACGCCGTGCTCGGCGAGGGTGACGGCGAGCAGGCGCTCGGTCTCGCTCTGGGCCAGCCCGAGCATGAAATTGTAGCGGTGCGTAAGGCGGGTCGCATCGAAGGTCGCGCGCACGCGGCCGCCGACCACGATGCGCGCGCCCTTGAGCTTGACGCCCGCGGCGATGAGGCGCGCGCTGGCGCCGCAGTGATCGAGCAATTCGAGCGTGCGCGGATTGATGGCGACGGCGCGGCTCTCCTTCTGCGCCGCGGCGGCCTTATCGAGGATGCGAACGTCGATGCCGTAACGCGCAAGCTCGAGCGCGGTGGCGAGACCGGCCGGGCCGGCGCCGACGATGAGAACGTTGGTTTTTTCCGACATAAGCCACGCCGCTTCGATCCGGCTGGAATGTTCATCCCCGGCGGATAGGCGTCAATAGCAAAGGGCGGAGCGCGGCGATGCGCACTCCGCCCAGTGAGGGGAGCAGGCGCGTTCAGGCGCGCGGCTGCGGCACGATGCGGATATAGGGCTTCGGCGACTTCCAGCCTTTCGGATAGGTCTTCTTGGCGTCGTCGTCGGAGACGGAGCCCGCGATGATTACGTCCTCGCCGTGTTTCCAGTTCACCGGCGTCGCCACCTTGTGCTTGGCGGTGAGCTGAAGCGAGTCGATCACGCGCAGCACCTCGTCGAAATTGCGGCCCGTGGTCATCGGATAGACGAGGACGAGCTTGACCTTCTTGTCGGGGCCGATGACGAAGACGTTGCGCACCGTCTGATTGTCGGCCGCGGTACGCTTGGCGGGATCGCCGGAAACGCTCGCCGGCAGCATGCCGTAGAGCTTCGATACGTTGAAATCGCTGTCGCCGATCATGGGATAGTTCGGCGCATGGCCTTGCGTCTCCTTGATGTCGGCGGCCCAGCTTTTATGCTTTTCGATCGGGTCGACGGAGAGGCCGATGATCTTGACGCCGCGCTTGTCGAACTCGGGCTTGATCTTGGCCATGTAGCCGAGTTCGGTCGTGCACACCGGAGTGAAATCCTTCGGGTGCGAAAACAGCACGACCCATTTGTCGCCGATCCAATCGTGGAATTTGATTTTGCCTTCGGTCGTCTCGGCCTCGAAATCCGGGGCAATCTCATTGATCTGTAGAGCCATTACGCACCTCCGTGAGCTAGCCGCGCGCGTCCGGCGTTCTGCCGAACGCGAGTGATATCGCTTGGTCAGAAAACCAGCATAGCTATTTTCACATGAATTGCCAGATGAAAATACAAATAACATTTAATATACGTTGAATTGGCGTCACGCTCGCTCATTCGAGCGGGGGCAACGCCGCCTCGATCTCGGCCCTTTGCTGCTCAAACCAGGGCGGCAGCATCACGCGGCTTCCGAGCTTTTCTTTCGGCTCGTCGATGGTGAAGCCGGGATCGTCGGTGGCGATCTCGAACAGCACCCCGCCGGGCTCGCGGAAATAGACCGAGCGGAAATAGAAGCGCGGCACCTGCTCGGTCGCGCGCAGGCCGAGGGCGAGCGCGCGCGCCCGCATCTCCAGTTCCTCGGCGTCGCCGCCCGCGCGGAACGCCACATGGTGGATGGTGCCGGTGCCTTGCGCCGTGCGCGCCACGCCGGGCGTCACCCGGAGATCGACCACGGTGCCGAGCGGGCCGCCGGCTGCGACGAAGCGGTGACGGCCGTCTTCGCTGCCCGCCGGCTCGAAGCCGAACACTTGGGTGAGCACCCGCCCGGTGGCGGCAACATCGGCGAGCTCGAGCGTGATGCCATGGAAGCCGCGAATGGCATGATTGGCCGGGAGTTCTCCGTTCGACCAGCCGGGAAGCTTGCCCGCCGCCTTGGCGGCCACCAGTTCGAGCTTGTGGCCGTCGGGATCGGACAAGGCGATCACGCTTTCGCCGAAACGCGCGGGCGAGGCTTGATGGGCGATTTTCTGCTCGATCAGTCGCTCGCGCCAGAAATCCAAGGCGGTTTCGGGGATGGCGAAGGCGATCTCCTGCGCTTCGCCGGTGCCGTGGCGGCCCGGCGGCAAACCCTGCCATACGAAGAAGGTGAGCGCGGTTCCGGGCGATCCCACCTCGTCGCCGTAATAAAGGTGCCAGGTTCCGGGGTCGTCGAAATTGACCGTGCGCTTGACCAGGCGCAGTCCGAGCAAGCGGCGATAGAAGTCGACATGGCGCCGCGGCTCGCCGGCGATGGCGGTGATGTGGTGGATCCCGGCGCTGTTCGACA
Organism: Xanthobacteraceae bacterium; assembly: GCA_030648135.1. Lineage (GTDB taxonomy): Bacteria > Pseudomonadota > Alphaproteobacteria > Rhizobiales > Xanthobacteraceae > JAUSIF01. The sequence continues at coordinate 1,512 of JAUSIF010000069.1, read as the reverse complement.
TCATTCCGTTCCCGCTCCGGCCTGCCCTAGGTGTGTTGCGCAAAAACCGCAAGCCTCGTTGTTTGCAGGGCAGGCGGCCGGCATTAGTAACTTGGTAACCATCCCAGCGCACGCTTCCCCTAGGGATTTTGCGTAGGGAGCGGGAGATGGGTAGCGCTCAGCCGGATCATGTCGCTTTGGCCTTGGCGGCGGGAAAGAACATCGACGCCGCGGACGTGATCGCGCTCCTGCGCGAAGTCTATAGCGAGGGCATTGCCGCGCGCGACGAGGCCGAGGCGCTGATCACCTTCGACCGCTCGCTCGCCGAGGCCACGCCGGCCTGGCAGCAGTATTTCGCCGAGACGATCGCCGATCATGTGGTGCACCGGCAAGAGCCCGGCGGCATTCTCGACGAGCAGAAAGCGTACTGGCTGGTGAGTGTGCTCGCGCCCGCAGGGCGGGTCGCGACGGCGGCCGGTCTCGAAGCGGTTTTGCGCGCGCTCGAACTCGCGCGCGAGGCGCACGCTGTACTCGCGGCCTTCGCGATCGAGCAGCTCAGCACGGCGGTCATCGCCGGCGAAGGTCCGGCGATCGGCCGGCGCGCCCATTTCAGCCGCGTCATCGACGCCGAGGACGTGGTGTTCATCGCCCGCATCCTGCATGCCGCCGGCGGCGAGGCCGGACAGCCGGTGAGCCGGTCCGAGGCCGAAGCTTTGTTCGACCTGCATGACGCCGCCGCCGACAGCAACAACCCCGCGTTCGACGATTTGTTCTTCAAGGCGATCGCCAACCATCTCGCCGCCGCCGCCGGCCACAAGGTGGCGCCGCGCAGCGAGGTGCTGGCACCCGATCCGCGCCTGGCCGAGCGCCGCAGCGTGTTCGGCCGGCCGCAGGTCGACGAGGAAGCGGGCTTCCGGCTGCCCGCGGGAAGCGTGCAATCGACCGCGCTCGGACCCGATGAAACGGCGTGGCTCTCTAGCCGCATCATGCGCGACGGCCGGCCGACCGCGGCCGAGTACGCGCTGCTCAGGCTGTTCGCGCAGGATACGCGCGATCCCGATCCGTCGCTGCGCCGGTTCCTCGATCACGCCGCCTGAAGCCCATGCCTAGGCCGGCCTTCGCCTTCGCCGTCGGGCTCGCGAGTCTCGCCGCGCTCGCGCCGGCTGAAGCCGGGCCCTGTCAGGTTTATCCGTTCCGGCTGGTGTTCGCGGCCGACAGCGCGACCACGATGAACGCCGCCAGCGGAAAGGATTGCCCCATCGTCGCGCGCTCGGAAGAAAAATTCGCGATCGACAGCAACGAGATCACGATTCCACCGTCGCATGGCGGCGCCAAGACGAAGGAAAAATCGGGCGCCTATTACCGTTCCAATCCGGGATTTCGCGGGGGCGACAACTTCGCCTTCACCCTGTGCGGCAGCGACAAGGGCAAGCCCGGCTGCTCCACGGTGCGGGTGAAGGTGCATGTGCGCTAGGCGTCTAGAGCCTTTTGTTTGAGCATGATCTTTTCCGACCTTCCTTCGCCCGCCGAAGC
>JAUSIF010000145.1 GCA_030648135.1 Xanthobacteraceae bacterium | reverse complement strand
TTCGTGTGGAAGGGGTGACCAAGCAGTTTGGCGGGTTCACCGCGCTCGCCGACGTCACGACCGATTTCTTCACTGATCGCCTGACTTCGATCATCGGGCCCAATGGCGCGGGAAAAAGCACCTTCTTCAACGTCTTGTCCGGCGCCATTCCACCAAGCCGAGGCCGCGTCTATTTCGAAGGCAAGGAGATCACTGGAATCGACCAGCACCGTCTCGCCCACATGGGCGTCGCCAAGTCGTTTCAAATCACCAATTTGTTTCCGCACCTGAGCGTGTTCGAGAACGTCCGCATTGCGGTCCAGGCGATATATTCGCGCTTCGATGTATGGACCCCGCGCTCGCAACTGAAGATGATCGAAGATCGAGCCCTGGTGCTGCTGGCATCGGTTGGCCTGGCCGCGAAGCGTCACGAACTCGCGGAAAATCTCGCCCATGGCGATCAACGCAGCCTCGAGATCGCGGTCGCTCTCGCCTGCGAGCCGCGCCTGTTACTGCTCGACGAGCCAACCGCCGGCATGAGCCCGGAGGAGGCGCGGGCGATGATGGACCTCATCCTGCGGCTACATCAGGAGCGCACGGTCATCATCGTCGAGCATCGCATGAAGCTCGTCATGGGCATCAGCGACCGGATCATCGTGCTGCATCAAGGTCGTCTGCTCGCCGATGGGACGCCAAAGGACATCCGTGCGCACGACGAAGTGCGGCGGGTCTACCTCGGCCAGTCGATATGAGCATGTTGCAAGTCAAGGATTTGAACGCCTGGTACGGCCGCAGCCACGTTCTGCAGGGCGTGAGCCTTGATGTCGGGCAGGGCGAGGCAGTCTGTATGATCGGCCGCAATGGCGCCGGCAAGACTACGACGCTGCGCACCATCATGGGCCTCGTCGCGCGGCATACAGGCGAGGTCCTGTTCCAGGGCGAGGACATTCTGAACGAACCGATTCATCACCGCTTCACCCTCGGGCTTGCCTATGTTCCGGAGGAACGGCGCATCGTCCCCGGTCTCACCGTGCAGGAGAATTTGCGGCTCGGCCTCGTCGCCTCGCAAAACCGCAATCGTGAGGCCGAGGTGATCGACGGCATCGCCGAGACGTTTCCGCGGCTGCGGGAACGGCTCGGTCAAACGGCCGATACCCTGTCCGGCGGAGAGCAACAGATGCTCGCGATCGCCCGCGCCATGGTGTCGGAACCACGATTTATCATGCTCGACGAGCCCTCCGAAGGGATCATGCCGATCCTCGTCGACGAAATGTTCGAGCTGTTCACTCGCATGAAGGCCAAAGGCACGACGATCCTTCTCGTCGAGCAAAACGTTGCACGTGCGCTCGAAGTCGCCGATCGTGCCTATGTCATGGATCAAGGCCTCATCATACATTCGGGCAACGCCAAGGATCTTCTCGGAGACAAGGAGATTCAGGAGCGTTATTGCGCAGTGTAAACGCAGCTATTTCACCGCGCAGATACGTATGCAGGAAAGGGGCTCACCAAAGCCATCACGATGGAGTGTGAAGCAACTCCGCGGCTGCAGTCGACGGCCAAAATACCCACGAAGCCAACCCCTTCGACAACGCTCTTCACCGACTGAGCCGGGGCCGGACCGGGCCACATCAGACACAGCACGGCACAGAGCACGATCTTTCGCATCATCGCTGACCTCTTAGCCTATTCGGCTTTTATCATCGCTATTTTCCAATGGACGAGCGGACGGGATTCATTTTGGTAGGCCCTCGCTATAGTATTGGCAATTGGCGGCTCTCGGTCTTAGGCTGTGTGTCCGTGACCTGTGGGGCCGTGTGTGCGATTTTTGGGTGCAGGTCGGGTTTCACCGCCGCAGGATCGACCTTTGAGATAAACGGCTCACAAGGGAAAGCCAGGAGCGGCTGTAGGGAGGGTGACATGAAGAAGTTCGGAATTTTGGTGGCTGTCGCTGTCGGGGCGAGCCTGTTGGCCTTGGCGGCGAGCCATAACCCGGCCGACGCCAAGGACAAGGTGAAGGTCGGCTTCATCGGATCGCTGACCGGTGGCACCTCCGCCAACGGCATCGGCGGCCGCAACTCGGCCGATCTGGCCGTGCGGCTCAGAAACGCCGACCCGAAAGCCAAGTACGAATACGAGATGGTCTCGCTCGACGACGAGTGCAAGCCGAACATCGGTGTGCAGGTTGCCACCAAGCTCGCCGCCGACAAGGACATCATCGCCGCCGCGACGCATTACTGCTCGGCGGTCGCCATCGCCACGGTCGATACCTATCATAAGTTTGAGCTGCCGATCATCGTGTGGGGCGCGGTGCTCCCCGACATCACCTATCGCAACAAGTACCCCGAGGTGCACCGTGTCAACGGCACCATGATCAACCAGAACCAGTTGAACGCGACGCTGCTCACGAAGCTGGGCTACAAGACTTTCGCCGTCATCCACGACACCACCGACTACGGCAAAGGCCACAACAAATACTTCAGCGAGGCGCTGGAGAAGGCGGGCGGCAAGATCATCGGTACGTTCGGCGTCACCTCCGATCAGCAGGATTTCACCGCCGAGCTGACCCAGATCAAGTCGCTCAATCCGCAAGTCATCTATTTCGGCGGCCTGACACCCATCGGCGTACGCATCCGTGCACAGATGGACCGTCTGGGCCTCAACAACGTCGTCTTCGACGGCACCTCTGGGATCAAGTCCGACGCCTTTATCGAAGGTTTGGGCAAGTTCGCCGAGGGCTCACTGTCGTTCCTCGAAGGCGCACCGACCGAGCGGCTGCCCGGCGGCAAGTTCTTCCTCGAGAAGTACAACGCCCAGAACTATCCGAACCCGCCCGAAGCCTACGGCGCCTTCGGCTTTGCCGCGATGAATCTGATCCTCGATACCATCGAGAGCCAAGGACCGGACCGGAAGAAGGTCCGCGATGCGTTGAACAAGGTCCGGAAGATCGACTCGATCGTCGGTGAAATCACCTTCGACGACCACGGGCAGAACACCGTCCCCATCATCACGGCCTACGTGGCGCAGGACGGCAAGTGGGTCGTCTGGGAAGACAGCGAATACGCGAGCGGCAAGCGCAAGCTGCCGGGGCAGAAGTAATCACGCGCTAGGCGGGGATGGCCCGGTCGGGGCCGTCCTCGCCTTCTGTCTTCTGTCCAAACGGGGCTAAGGACGAAGCATGGATCTGGGGTTTTTGGCCCAGTACGTCATGAACGGGCTGATGCTCGGCATGATGTACGCGCTCGTCGCGGTGGGCTTCACACTGTTCTTCGGCGTGCTCGACGTCATCAAGTTCAGCCACGGCGATGTGCTGACCGTAGGCGCCTTCACGGGGCTCGCCACATTCATCGGCCTGCGCGCTGCGAGCATCGATTCAAACGCGCTTCAACTCCTGGCCATGTTAATCGCCTCCATCGGCGCCATGGCAATCCTGGGCGCCGTCATTGCCCGCGCTTTCATCCTACCATTACGCTACGCGCCTGCGCTGAATACGCTGCTGATCACGCTGATGTTGGGCACGGTCCTACGCGAGATGGTCCGCCTGTTTTATCCGGATGGTGCCAACCCAAAGCCGTTTCCACGGCTCCTACCGGCCGATTCCGTCAGCATCGGCAATTTCAACCTGCGACTGGACAACGCGATCATGCTGACGGCCGGCGTGCTCGTCATCGTCGGACTGCAGCTTCTGCTCAACCGGACCAAGCTCGGTCTCGCCATCCGTGCCGTTGCGCAGGATGAGGAGACGGCGAAGACGATGGGCGTCAATTTCAATCTGATCGTGCTGATCACATTCGCGATCGGCTCGGGGCTCGCCGCCTTCGCCGGTGTCATGAACGGCCTCTACTACAACGAGATCAATTTCGGCATCGGCCTCTATCTCGGCGTGGTGGGCTTCAGCGCGGCCATCGTCGGCGGGCTCGGCAACATCTACGGCGCCATTCTCGGCGGTTTCCTGTTCGCGGCCTTGCAGACGATCGGAGCGGTCTCGCTGCCTTTCGCCAGCGCCTATAAGGACGTGTTCGCCTTCGGCGTTGTCATCGCCATCATGGCCTGGCGGCCTACCGGTCTCATTCCGGAAAAGCTGAGCGAGCGGGTCTAACCCCCATGGCTCCGCGACCGAAGAGGGCGATGGAGTCGATCCTGCCGGGCGCCGTGGCATTGGCGCTGGCGACGGCCTATCTGATCGTGCTGCTACGGGTCGAGAACCAGAACACTATCCTCGCACTGCTGGGCGTCGGCATCGCTGCCGTCTTGGTAGCCAACTGGTTGGGCTGGTTAGCGCCGGTCGGCCGTAGCTTCGGTGAGCGGGAGGATGTGCTCGGGCTCCTCGCCATCGTAGCGGCAATCGTCGTGGCGAGCTATTTCCACGAGGATCACTTCGTGCTGCTGCTCCTTTGCACAGTGCTGCTCTACACCGTCGCTACGCTAGGGCTCAACGTGCAGTTCGGCTATGCGGGCGTACTCAATTTCGCCGGCGCCTCCTTCTTCGGTATCGGCGCCTATACGGCCGCGGTCCTCAATCAGCATACGGCCATTCCACATCTGATCGTGCTGCTGATCGGCGGGCTCATGGCGGCTCTGATCGGCTGTCTGCTGTTGTTGCCGGTATTGCGCACACGCGGGCACTATGCCGCCGTCGTCACCATCGCCTTCGCGCTTCTGTTGAAAACCTTTCTCGAGGTCAATGACGTTCTGGGTGGGCCTCAGGGTTTGCAGGTCAGGAGCATGAATGTGCTCGGCTGGTCGTTCAACAACAATATCGAGATCGGTGGTCTAAGGCTGTCGTTCTATACGAGCTATTTTGCCACCAGTCTTCTCATTCTGATTGGAGCTTTTGTCCTCGTGCGCCGACTGGAGCGCTCCTGGATCGGCCTCAACCTCGACGCGCTCAGGCTCGATGAGACCGCCGCCGGATGCTTCGGCCTCAACATTGTGCGCTGGAAGGTGACCGCCTTCCTGCTCGGCAACTTCTTGATCGGCATCGCCGGTACCTTGCAGGGCATGGTGGTCGGCTTCGTGCAGCCCAATAACTACACCTTCGCCGACTCGCTCATTTTCGTGTCGATCCTGTTGCTCGGCGGCATCGGCAATCCCTGGGGCGTCGCCGTCGCCACCGTCATCGTCGTCATCGTCCCGGAGAAGCTGCAGGTGATCCAGGAATACCGCTTCCTGCTCTACGCGGCGTTGGTCATGATGGTGCTGCTGTTCCGGCCCGAGGGTCTGCTACCGCGACCTGTTCGCAGCTATTTCCCGGGATGGCGGCCATGACGCGCAAGCCGGCCGAGGACAGCACGAAGTTCGCACCCGTACTGGCGGCGCGAGGTCTGACCAAGCGGTTCGGCGGCGTGTTGGCGATCGACCACCTCGACCTTGAGGTGGCGCAGGGGGAGATCCTCGGCTTGATCGGTCCCAACGGCTCGGGCAAGACGACCTTTTTCAACGTCGTGACCGGCATCTACGGCGCCGATTCGGGCAGCGTCACCTTCGGCGGCGCCGACATCACCCAAGCCTCGCCGCAAGCCGTCTATCACGCCGGCATCTCGCGCACATTCCAGCGCTCGCGTTTATCATTGCCGCTGTCGATCTTCGACAACATCATGATCGGCAACCACAAGCGCCTAAACCAAAGGCTTTGGTTCAATCTCATTCGCCGGGACGCCTTCAAGCGAGAGTATGAATCGAGTTTCCACGAGGCACGGGCGCTGGTCGAGGTCTTCGACCCGCCGTTGGCGAACCGCATGTTCGAAGCTGTTGTCGGCCTGCCCATGATCGACCGTCGCCGCATCGAGATCTGCCGCGCCCTCATCAGCCAGCCGAAGCTCCTGCTCCTGGACGAGCCCTCCGCCGGCATGACGCATGACGAGACGACCCAGCTCATGAACGACATTCTCGAGGTGCGTGACCGCATCCCAGGGCTGACCATCGTCATCGTCGAGCATGAGATGGGAGTCATCGAGCGCAGCACCGACCGTTGCGTGGTACTAAATTTTGGCCGCAAGATCTCTGAAGGCACCTTCACCAAAATTGCCGCCGACCGGCAGGTGCAGGAAGCCTATTTGGGTTTGCAATGAGCAAGGACGAGTCCAACGCGCTCGTGGTCGAGGGTGTCTGCACTGCCTATGACAAGGCAAACGTGCTGGAAAATGTCTCGCTGACCGCGGCACCGGGCAAGATCACTTGCCTGCTCGGCTCCAATGGCTCCGGCAAGACGACGTTGATCCGCTCAATTCTCGGCCTCACACTGCCGAACAAGGGCAGTATCCGCTTCCGCGGCGTAAACTTGACGGGACTGCCGACGCACCGCGTCATCGCCATCGGCATCGCTTGCATCCCCGAGGGGCGCCGCGTGTTCGCCAAGTTCACGGTCGAGGAGAACTTGCGCATGGGCGCCTATCAGGAGAGTTCCAACGCCGAGGTCGCCGAGCGGCTGGCGCGCGTCTATGAGACGTTCCCGCGCCTCGCCGAGCGCCGGACGCAACTTGCCGGCACTATGTCGGGCGGCGAGCAGGCCATGATCTCGATCGGCCGCGGGCTGATGCGGGCGCCGAAGCTGCTGTTAATCGACGAGCCATCGCTCGGCTTGGCGCCGATCCTGGTGCAGGAAAACTTCAACCTCATTCGCCACATCAATGAGCAGGGTATCACTGTCTTCCTGGTCGAACAGAACGTGCATCAGACGCTCGCCATCTCCGACTACGGCTATGTGCTCTCTAAGGGCAGGGTGGTGGCGGAAGGTAAGCCGCAGGAACTCGGCAAGACCAAAGAAGTGCACGATGCTTATTTTGGTTGAGTCACCTCTTCGCAGCGCGCTTTCAGGCTGAGTGGACCCGGTTCTAGAAAGTTGTCACGGGCTTCTCGAACTTTTCTTGTCGCCAGAACGCCCTGGAAAGCCGGAGGTCATCGTTAGGAGGGATCAGTGGCGGTCGTTATGTCTGTTCCCTTCGGCGCGTCGGCGGGTAACTCACCAAAGAA
>JAUSIF010000141.1 GCA_030648135.1 Xanthobacteraceae bacterium | reverse complement strand
CTCACTAAATCCAGATAAGGAGGATTAACCAAGCGCGCAGAGAACATTTTATTTTTATAACCCTCAATCTTTTGCTCCGTGATCGAGCCTCGCTTAAGCAAAGTGTCCTTCCGGCAGAGCTGCGTGAATTCTGTTGATAGTTATGTTATTGGCTGAGGTCCTTGCCGGGGTTTGTTCAATATTTAGAAATTCCGCTTGCGTTCCAAGGCGAGTCCCGCTACGATGTGCAGCATGGAAATCGTACTCAGCTATCGCCACCGCGCCGTCACAGCCAGTGAAGTGACCCTCATCCGCCAGCTAATTGCTGAGCATCCCACATCGAGCCGACGTGACTTGTCCAAGAAGCTATGCCAGGCGTGGAACTGGGTGCAGTCGAACGGTGCGCTGCGCGACATGGTGTGCCGCGGCCTGATGTTGCAGTTGCATCGGGAAGGGCATATCGAGCTACCGCCGGTGCGGTATGTTCGGAACAATCCGCTGGCCAAGCGCGTCCAACCGGCACTGATCGAGGTCGATGACGCCCCGCTGCACACGAGCTTTGCCGAGATCGGTCCGCTCGAAGTACGGCAGGTGCGGCGCACGCCGGACGAGCCGCTGTTCAACAGCCTGATGCAGCAACATCATTACCTCGGCTATACCCAGCCGGTCGGCGAGCACCTGAAGTACATGGTCTTCGCCAATGGGCGCCCGGTCGCCTGCCTGGCATGGAGCTCGGCACCGCGCCATTTGGGCGAGCGGGACCGATTCATCGGTTGGTCTCCCAAGGCGCGCCTCAAGAACATCCACATGCTCGCGTACAACACCCGGTTTTTGATCCTACCCTGGGTGGTGGTTCCCCATCTCGCCTCCCATCTCCTTGGGCGTATCGCACGCTGCCTGTCGGGCGACTGGCAGCGGCTCTACGGGCACCCGATCTACTATCTCGAGACCTTCGTCGATCCGCAACTGTTCCGCGGCACGTGCTACCGGGCGGCCAACTGGATACTGCTGGGGCTGACGACGGGACGCGGCAAGGATGCGACGAGCAGCAAGCCGAACCGCCCGATCAAGGAGATCCTGGGATATCCGCTGGTGAAGGACTTCCGCCAGCGCCTGGCGCTGATCGACGCCGAGTGAGGCAACCCGAGTTGGTCAGTGCCACCCAGGCGCAGCTCGATGAACTTCTGGCGCTGGCCAGGGCGGCGTCATTTCCGCAACCGCAATATGACTTACTCGCTGGCGTGCTTGGCACGTTCATCTATGTCATGCATGCCTTGCAGAATGCGAAGACCTCGCTCAAACGCTTTCGCCAAATGTTGTTCGGCAAGCGTACCGAGAGCATGACCAATATCAAGAAGGTGATCGGAAGCGGCATCGGGGACGGGAGTAATCAGGCCGGAGGCGTCGCCCTGTCTACGCCGGGCGATTTGGCGGCACTGCCGACGGGGAGCGGTACGGAATCCAAGAAATGCAAAGGACATGGTCGCAATGGCGCTGATGCCTATCCCAATGCGAAGGTTGTTGAAATTGGCTTGCCCGATTTGCATGCTGGCGACATCTGTCCAGAATGCACCACCGGCCGGGTCTATGACTCGCCGCCAAGGACCATTGTAAAAGTGGCGGGCCAAGCGCCGCTGATGGCCGTCGTTTATAAACTGGCGCGGCAACGATGCCGTCTATGCGACGCGATGTTTACAGCGTCCATGCCCGACGGCGTGTCGTCATCGAAGTACGATCATAGCTGCGCGAGCATGGTGGCATTGCTTCGCTATGGCAGCGGCGTGCCACACCACCGGCTCGACAAGCTCCAGGCGTCCATGCACATCCCGTTGCCCGACTCGACCCAATGGGACATCGTTGAAAAGGCTGCGAACATGGGGCCGAACCGGGTCTACGAGGAAATGATTCGCCAGGCAGCACAGGGAGAAGTTCTGCACAACGACGACACCACGGCGCGCATCCTCGATCTGATGGGCGAACGTCGCGTCAAGGCCGAGGCGGCAGGCAAGGATATGCCGTCAACGAAAGCGATCAACACCACGGGCATCATCTCGCTCCTTGGGGAAACGAAAGTGATCCTGTTCATGACTGGCCCCGCGCATGCCGGAACAAATCTGGCGCGGGTGTTGGCGCATCGGGACAGCGAACTGCGGCCGCCTATTCAAATGTGTGATGCCCTGTCGGCCAATGTCAAAGGGGACTTCAAGACCTTCCTCAGTCTGTGCCTGGCGCATTCGCGTCGTCAATTCGTCGAAGTGGCGGAGAACTTCCCCGAGCCATGTTGCCATGTGATCGAAGTGCTGGCCAAGGTCTACCAGCATGACGCCCATACCAAAGACGAGAAGATGTCAGACCTGCAGCGGCTTCTGTATCACCGCACCAACAGCCGTCCCCTGATGCAAGATCTCAAGAAATGGATGGAGCAACAACTCAAAGAGCGGCAGGTCGAACCCAATTCCGGGCTGGGCCAGGCGATGCGTTACCTGCTCAAGCACTGGAAAGGGCTGACGCAGTTTCTCCGGAAAGCCGGTGCCCCACTTGACAACAACATTGCCGAACGTGCCCTGAAAAAAGCCATCATTCATCGAAACAATTCACTGTTCTATCGCAGCGTGCGTGGCGCCGAGGTTGGCGATATTTTTATGAGCCTGATCTACACCTGCGAGTCATGCAAGGCCAACCCGTTCGAATATTTGCAGGCATTGCAAAAGCATACCGGCGACGTGGCTGACAAGCCGCACCTCTGGCTGCCATGGAATTACAAGGATGCATTGGCACATCATTAGCAGCGGCGCAGTCGGGTCACGCGTTCACCTGTAGCCGGCGCCACGGCGGCGGAACGTTCGCCTGCGTCGGATCGCCTCCCATCAAGAGCACCTGCAGTTCGCACGCTTCGAGCGTCCGGGACGCAGTTGCGCCGTCTGGCCAGAAGGCAAGCCGGCCTCTCGACAAACGCCGCTGGCACATCCAGTAGCCGCCGCCGTCATACATTAAAATTTTAATGGCGCTACGGCGACGATTGGTGAAAACGAACAGGCCGCCACTGAACGGGTCGGCGTCGAGCCGCTGCTTGCAGATGGCAGCCAAGCCATCGATGCCAGCGCGAAAGTCGATGGGATCGACGGCTACCAATATATGCATATGGGGCGTGATTTGAATCACCGCGCGCTCCAAAAAGCGTTCGCAAGGTCGATCAGGCCATTGATGTTGTTGAGCTCGACACGCATCTTGCCGCCTCGGGCATTCTCCATCTCGACCATGCATTCGGCCGGTGGTGCGGCGTTCAATACCGGTTGCGCAAATAGTTCAACGAACTGGGGAGCCACCTTGGCCGTTCGCGTTGGGACGGTGTTACGGGCAATGTGCTTCTTCAATACGTCGCAACTGACACGCAACTCCTGCGCGGTTCGTTCAACGCCATGTTGTGCTGCCAGGCTCACCGCCGCTGCCCATAGTGCGGTGGAGATATGCTCACCGCGCTTGCGGCTCTTACGCCACAGCGCAAAGCGAGCCTTTACTTGCTCGAGGCTCTCTCCATGTCCAACATCTTCTGCGAATTTCGTCGTTGCCTTCATCGTCTGCTCCGTTCGTGATTGATATACGGGCGACGATAGCAAGTCGGCTAGGAAAATTCATGCAGATTTACCGGAAGGACACGAAGATTCATTAGCGGCCATGAACTTGCTGCCCGTACTGCCATTACTGCCAGATTCCATTACAACCGCAGTAGTGGCCTACCGCAACTCACGTCCAGTGAGTCGTAAGGAGTTTCTCTGCGACGTACTCGCACTGGCAGCTCGCATAACGTCCTCTAATCATGTGCTTAACCTGTGCAAGGACCGCTATTGGTTTGCTGTTACGCTGTTCGCTTCTATTTCGCGCGGTGTATTGACCGTATTACCAAAC
>JAUSIF010000135.1 GCA_030648135.1 Xanthobacteraceae bacterium | reverse complement strand
GGCGCGGTGAGCGAAGCGGTGCCGGTCGATCTGCGTATTCCCGGCTGCCCGCCGCGGCCGATCGAGATTCTGAAGGGTCTCGTCACTCTGATCGACGCCGCCGCGCGTACCGGCAAGGCGAAATAGCGTGCGATGCTGAAGCTCGCACTGAGATCGCCGATCGGCTAGAATTCCGCCATGTGCCGATTCATCCGTTCGCTCATCGCGCTTGTTGCCGCCTATGGCCTCCTGATCGGGGCGGTCTTCAGCACGATCGCCTCGGCGAATTCAATTGGGAGCGACCATTTCGCGCTCTGCCTGGCCGGCGCGCAATCAAGCGACGATCCGGTAATGCCGGAAAATCCCAGGGATCACGGGCTCTGTTGCCTCATTTGCACCGGCAGCAGCGCAGCGCCCGCGCTCGCACCGAGCGAAATCGAGGCGATGGCCCCCGTGCTCCATCGACCCTCGCCGTGGCGTTCGTACGCGGCGGAACTGCCGGCCGCGAGCGGGCATGGCTCGGCGGCGCCGCGCGCGCCCCCGCTCGGCGCCTGATCCCGCGCCCGCCGGCGTGAAGCTCTAGCCCAATTTCCGTTCAATCCGGGCCGTCTCTTGTGGACGGCCGCAAGCGCCATGGAGGAAACCATGCGCCTGATAACCCAAATCGCTTTCACCTTGGCCCTCATGGTCGCGCCGATATCGGCGTTCGCCCAAGACTACACCGTCGGCTCGCTCCGCATCGATCATCCCTGGTCACGGGCGACGCCGAGAGGCGCGGCCATCGGCGCCGGTTATCTCGTGATCGAGAACAAGGGCAATATCCCCGATCGGCTTGTTTCCGTCGCGGCCGAGATCGCCGGCAGCACCGAGATTCATCTAATGAAAATGGAGGACGGCGTGATGAAGATGCGGCCGCTCGCGCAAGGCATCGAGATCGCTCCCGGCGCGAATGCCATACTCGCGCCCGGCGGCTACCATCTCATGTTTCTCGATCTGAAACGGCCGTTCGTGCAAGGCCAGCGCTTCAAGGCTATGCTCGTGTTCGAGAAGGCAGGCGATATCGAGGTCGAGTTCGCGGTCGAGGCGATGGGGGCGCCGGGCGGCCATCACAAATACTGATCGAAGCGATGCGTTCAAGCCAGCGAGTATTCGGCGGCGGCTTCCGCCCGGCCAGCAAACGGTAGCAATCCATTTCGCGGTAGCGTTCGGGAATAGCACCGTGAACGATGAAGGGTCGAATTGGATCGTCGCCGGGGTTGTCGAGGTCGACCGCGAACACGGCAACGCTCGCGGCCTCGGCGCGGACCGACTCCGCGATCTGGAGGGCAAGCGATCGCCGGAAACAGAGCGTCACTGGCGGGGACAAGACCAGGCCCACGTCGGTGCGGACGAAGTTATGGATCACAAAGGCGAGTTTTCTCGCCATGTTCGTCCCCGCCATCGCTAGGATAGTTTTTTCAAACCAAATATGAATTCGCGTTTATACTTATCATTGCGCTTTTGAGAGGCAATACGATCAAAAGGAGGGGAGCTCGTGGGTCGCCGAATGTTCACCGCGGAAAGCGCGACAACGAACCGGACGCGCCACACCGGTCGCACGGAACTCATCGCCGGACGGTGATGGGTACCGGAATCGGCGCAGGACAATCCATTGCAACAAAACGTCGGGAGGAAACCATGAAAAGCACGGCAACGGCCCGCTGGGACGGCTCGGTCAAGGACAGCCCGGGCAAGGTTACGGTCGCGAGCGGCCTGTTCAAAAACGCGCCCTACAGCTTGAAGGCGCGGTTCGAAGGCGGTGCACCAGGCACCACGCCCGAGGAGCTGATCGCAGCGGCGCACGCCGCCTGTTACACCATGGCGCTGGGCGTCGGGTTGATGAAAGCGGGCCTCACCTCGAAATCGATCGAAACCAGCGCTGAGGTCGAGGTCGTGATGGGCGACAAGGGCGCCGATATCACCACCAGTGCGCTCCATTGTAAGGTCGAGGCGCCGGGCGCAGACCGTGAAAAAGTCCGCGTCATCGCCGAGGGCGCGAAGACCGGCTGCCCGGTTTCCAAGGCGCTGGCCGGGGTGAAGATCACGCTCGCGCTCGACGTGAAGGTCTGACCCGCTTTTGGCCTCCCCACAGGCCGTAGGTGGAATGAGAGCGATGCCTTGCGAATCAACGGCTTATCTGATAGATTCCTTACATAAAGTAAGGAATAAGTAAGGAAATAGTAAGGAGAAGGCCATGGCTTATCAATCGCCTTACCGGGTCAAGGCCACGCTCACCAGCAAGGGTCAGATCACCTTGCCGGTCGAGTTGCGGCGGCGCTGGGACTTGCGGCCCGGCGATCAACTCGACTTCCTGCTCGAAGACGACCAACGCGTGATCCTGAAAAAACGCATCCGTCTCTCGATCTTCGAAGTCCGGAACGCACCGTCGAGCGCCATCGATTGACGCCCGAAACATTCGGGGATCCGCCATGAACGAAATGCGAGTGACGGTTTGGGAGAGCGCATGATCCGCGCGACCAAGGTGTTGCCGGCGAGGAGCTGGAACGCGAAGGAAGCCGACCGCATCGAATTGCCCCACGATGGCCGTCACAGCCGCCGCGTCGCCATGCGCGGTCAGAACGATACCGTGTTCCTGCTCGATCTCACCGAGGCGGCCATGCTGCGCGACGGCGACGGGCTTCTGCTCGAGGATGGGCGTATCGTGCGGGTCGTGGCCGCGTCCGAGCCGATCGCGGAGATCACCGGCGAGCCGCAGCTCCTCGCCCGCGTCGCCTGGCAGCTCGGCAATCATCACGTGCCCGTGGAAATCCTTCCCGATCGCATCCGCATCGGGCACGATCATGGACTGGAGGAAATGGCTGCGAAGCTCGGCGCCCAGGTCGCGCGCATCGAAGCGCCGTTCGATCCCGAGGCCGGCACCTGTGCGCATGAGACGGCGCCGGCGCACGGCCATCGTCATGATCACCCGCACGAGCATCCCCATGGCCACGATCACGACCACGGCCACGATCGTGCGAATGGCCATGACCGAAGGTGAGCTGGGTCGCGCGCCGTACGAGGCTTGGAGGTTTCCGGGTCTCGATCACATTCTGATCCGGCCGGGCGGCAACCATCTCGCCTTCGCCTTCTTGCCGCGCTCGCGACGATGGAGCGCGTCGCCCGTCGATGGCTCGGCCCGTGCTCGTTCGTCTTCATCGATAGGAAGCCGGGGTTGGCGTCATTGCTATCGCGCGCTTGGTTTAAGAGGCAGGTGAGTTGAAGGCGTGCGCCGCGGGGCTCCTGTTGGGGAGCCCGCCATGGCGGCGGCCGGGCGTTCCTGTTATGTTTCAACCCCGTTTACCGGCTCCCGCAATTGTGCGGGGCGAGCGAGAGACAAGGCGTCATGCTGCGTGTTAATCCCGCCGAAGGGCGACGGATTTAGGATCAGCGCGGATGCAAAAACAGCTCCAGCGCGCGGTGAAGTTCGTCCGGCAGATGGGGTGGGACGGCTCGATCAAGCTATTGATCCAGCAGTTGAAGAGACCGCAACCCGCGATCATCGCGCTCGGAGTGGCGCTGCTCGCCGTTGTCGGCGGCGTGGCGTGGTGGACCGTTGGCTCCGGCGCGGTCGCGCAGAACCCGCCCCGCGAGCGCGCGGTGGCGGTCCTGGTCGGCAAGGCCGTGCGCAAGGACCTGCCCTATCGCGTCGAGGCGCCGGGAAGCGTGCAGCCGGTTGTCGGCATCGCCGTGCGCTCGCGCGTGGAGAGCCAGGTCGTAAAGGTTCATTTCGAAGACGGCGCCGCGGTCAAAGAGGGTGACCTGCTGTACACGCTCGATTCTCGCACGATCGATGCGCAGATTCGCCAGGCCGAAGCGACGCTGGCGCGCGACAAGGCCTCGCTCGATAAGGCCAACCGCGACGTCGAGCGCTATGAAGGTCTGGTGGCCAAGAAGGCGACCGCACAAGTCACCCTCGACGATGCGCGCACGGCCGCCGAGGTGTTGAAGGCCACCATCAAGCAGGACGAAGCCAATCTCGATAATTTACGCGTGCAGCGCACCTATTACGACATCCAATCGCCCGTGACCGGCCGCGTCGGCGTTTCCGGCGTGCGCTCCGGCTCGGTCGTGCGGCCCGCCGATACGGGCGGTACGTCGCTAGCCACGGTGAGCACGTCGCTCGTCACCGTGAACCAGATATCGCCGATCTATGTCGGCTTCGGCGTGCCCGAGCGCTACATCCCCGACCTGCGCGCGGCCGGCGCCAAGGCGACGGTCAACGTGACTTTACAGAACGGCGCCAGCATTCCCGGCGGGAACGTCGCCAATATCGACAACACCGTCGATCCGCAGACCGGAACCATCATGGTGCGCGCGCTGTTCGATAACGGCGACGAGCAGCTTTGGCCGGGTACGCTCGCGAGCGTGCGGGTGACGCTCCGCACCGAGCCGGGCGTAGTCGCGGTGCCGAACGAGGCGATCCAGAATGGTCAACGCGGCACCTTCGTGTTCGTGGTCGAGAACAACACCGCCAAGGTGCGGCTGGTCACCGTCGCACGTACGGTCGACGGCGAGGCGGTGGTGACGAACGGTCTTGCGGGTGACGAGACGGTGGTCACCGACGGCCAGCTGTCGTTACGCGACGGCAGTCGGATCGAAATCAAGCGCGCGGCGGGAGCCTGACCTTGTCGTTGCCCGAACTCTGCATCCGCCGTCCGGTGATGACCACGCTCATGATGGTCTCGCTGATCATTGTCGGGATCTTCGGCTATCGTCTGCTGCCGGTCGCGGCGCTGCCGCGGGTCGATTTCCCGACCATCAACATCACCGCGGTGTTGCCGGGCGCCAGCCCCGACACCATGGCGGCTTCGGTGGCGACCCCGATCGAGCGACAGTTGGCCACCATCGCCGGCATCAGCTCGATGACTTCGACGAGCACCAACGGCTCGACCTCGATCACCATCCAGTTCGACCTCAACCGCAACATCGACGCCGCCGCGCTCGACGTGCAATCGGCGCTTTCGGTCGCGCAAAAGCAATTGCCGGCCGAGATGACGACGCCGCCGAGCTATCGCAAGGTGAACCCGGCGGATTCCCCGGTCCTGTTCCTGTCGCTCGTATCCGACACGCTGCCGCTTTCGACCGTCCATGAATATGGCGATACGGTATTGGCCCAGCAGATCTCGCAGCTCACCGGCGTCGCCCAGGTCAATATCTTCGGCGGACAGAAATTCGCGGTGCGCGTCCGTATCAATCCCGATGCGATCGCCGCGCGCGGCATCTCGCTCCCCGAAGTGCAGAGCGCGATCGCTTCCGCCTCCTCGATCACGCCGACCGGCGTCATTGCGGGACAGACGCAGAGTCTCACCCTCGACATGGGCCTGCAAACCGCGGAAGCGTCGAGATATGGCCAAGTCATCGTCGCCTGGCGCAACGGAGCCCCAGTACGGCTGAGCGAAATCGCCCGCGTCGAGAACGGTGTCGAGAACGAGCGCATCGCCGGTTGGTACAACGGCACGCGTTCGATCAATCTCGCGATCTATCGGCAGCCCGACGCCAACACCGTCGAGGTCGTCGATCTCGTCCGCCAGCATTTGCCGGAATATCGGGCGCAAGTGCCGGGCGCGATCCGGATCGAGGTGTTGATGGACCGTTCGACCTCGATTCGAAACGCGGTCGTGGACGTGCAGGTGACCCTCGGCCTCTCCGTCTGCTTTGTCGTGTTCGTGATCTTCCTGTTCCTGCGCAATGCGCGCGCCACCATCATTCCCTCGCTCGCCTTGCCGTTCTCGATCGTCGCCACCTTCGCGGCGATGTGGGCGTTCGGTTACTCGATCAACAACATGACGCTCCTAGCGCTCACGCTCTGCGTCGGCTTCGTCGTCGACGACGCCATCGTCGTGCTCGAGAACATCTATCGCTATGTCGAGCGCGGCATGCCGCCGTTTCAGGCCGCGCTGGTCGGCTCGCGCGAGATCGGATTCACCATCGTTTCGATGACGCTCTCGCTGGTCGCGGTGTTCATTCCGGTCTTGTTCATGGGCGGCGTGGTCGGCCGCGTGTTCCGCGAATTCGCGGTCACCATCTCGGTTGCGATCCTGGTTTCGGGGTTCGTCTCGCTGACACTGACGCCGATGCTGTGCGCGCGCATGTTGAAACAGGTCGATCAAAAGAAAACGCCGAACGCGCTGCTACGCTGGTCCGAGCGCACGTTCGAGTTCTGGCTCGCCCGTTATCGCTCGAGTCTGGACTTCGTGCTCCGCCACAGCCCCGCCACGCTCGGTGTCACGTTCGCAAGCCTGTTCCTCGCCGTCGCGCTTTATGCCTGGATCCCCAAAGGCTTCTTTCCGGTTGAGGACACCGGCTATATCGTCTCCACCGTCGAAGCGGCGAGCGACATCGCGTTTCCGGCCTTGGCAGACCGCGTGCGCGAGGTCGCCGCCGTGGTACGCAAGGATCCCGACGTCGATTATGTGGTCTTCATCGCCGGCGCCACCGGCATCAGCCGCACCGGCAATACCGGACGCGTGTTCGTGGGGCTCAAGCCTCGCTCGCAACGCAAGGAAACGGCCTTCCAGATCATCCAGCGCCTGCGCCGGACCGTGGTAACGGTGCCGGGCGTCAATGTCTTCTTCCAACCGCTGCAGAGCATCACCGTCGGCGGCATCGTGTCGAAGAGCCAATATCAATATACGCTGCAGAGCTCGGACACCGAATCGCTCTACTACTTCGCACCCCTGATCCAGGACAAAATGAACGAGCTGGACATCCTGCGCGACGTCACCACCGATCTCCAGATCACCAATCCGCAGCTCACCATCGATGTCGACAAGGACAAGGCGGCCGCCCTTGGCGTCACCGAGGATCAAGTCCGCAGCAGCCTCTACAGTCAGTTTGGTACCCGCCAGGTCGCGACGCTCTATACCTCGACCAACCAGTACCAGGTCATCGTCGAGAATGAACTACGCTTCCAGAAGGACGCCGCCGATCTGTCGAAAGTATATTTGCGCACCTCGAACGGGCGGATCGTGCCGATCGAAGCGCTGGCCACCATCCGCCGCACCATCGGCCCGCTGCAGATCGCCCACCAGCAACAGCAGCCGGCGGTGACGATCTCCTTCAACCTCGCGCCCGGCGTGGCGCTCGGCGAAGCGGTGGAGGCGATCCAGAAGATCGAGCGCCAGGCCAATGTGCCGGCGAGCATCTCGTCCGGCTTCCAGGGCACCGCTCAGGTGTTCCAGGATTCGCTGTCGAACCAGCCGTTGCTGATCCTCGCCGCGGTGCTGGTGATCTATATCGTGCTCGGCGTGCTCTATGAGAGCTTCATCCATCCGATCACGATTCTATCGGGCCTACCCTCGGCCGGTATCGGCGCGCTGTTGACGCTCATGCTGTTCCGGATGGATCTCTCGGTCATCGCCCTCATTGGCATCGTGATGCTGGTCGGCATCGTGAAGAAGAACGCGATCATGATGATCGACTTCGCGATCGTGCGCCGCCGCCAAGGCATGGACCCGCTCGAATCGATCCGCGAGGCGGCGCTGTTGCGGTTCCGCCCGATCATGATGACTACGCTTGCCGCGATTTTCGGCTCGCTCCCGATTGCGATCGGGGCGGGGGCGGGCTCCGAATTGCGTCAGCCGCTCGGCGTCGCCGTCGTCGGCGGGCTGCTCTTATCGCAGCTGCTCACGCTCTACATCACACCGGTCATTTATTTGTACCTCGACCGGTTCGATCGCCGCATCGCCAAGGCGGTGAACGAGGAGGAGCCGGAGCGCGGACCCGCCCGGCCCAAGGAGCGGCCTATCGCCGCCGAGTGATACCGGCGGTCTAGCCGGACGGGCCGATCTTCC
>JAUSIF010000134.1 GCA_030648135.1 Xanthobacteraceae bacterium | reverse complement strand
CTCGCTTCCGCTCCATGCCCGCGAAGTTAGGGTTTTACGCCGGCAAGGGCCAGAGCAGGCCTTGGGCTCATTCGTGCACGCCGGCCTCAGGCGTGGCCCAGGCCAGATGCTGGCCGCCATCGACGGGCAGAACCGCGCCGGTGACGCTCGCGGCGGTGGCAAGGAAGACGACGGCCGCGGCGACCTCCTCGGGCGTCGGGCCGCGGCCGAGCGGGAGCGCCGCGGTCTGCCGGGCGAAGTCCGCCGCCCGCTGGCGCGGGCTCGGCAGTGTCGGGCCGGGCGCCACCGCATTGACGCGGATGCGCGGCGCCAGCGCCTGGGCGAGCGTGTAGGTCGCGGTGGCGAGCGCGGCTTTGGCGAGCGTGTAGGACAGGAAATGCGGAGTCGGCTTCAGCACGCGCGGGTCGAGCAGATTGACGATTGCCGAGCGCCCCGCCGGCGCCTGCGCCGCGAAGGCTTCGGTGAGGAAGACCGGGGCAGCGAGATTGATCGAAAATTGCCGGTCCCAAAGCTCGCGTTCGAGCGACCCGATCTTGTCGAGCTCGAATATGGCGGCGTTGTTGACGAGGAGCGTGAGCGGCCCCAGAGCCGCCGCGGATTCCTCGACCAGGCGAGCGAGCGCGGCGGGGTCGGTGAGATCGGCGACGAAGACCGCGCTACGGCCTCCGTCCGCAGCGATCTCGGCCGCGAGCGTGCGGGCTTCGCCTTGCGAGCGGTGGTAGTGGATCGCGACGGCATAGCCCGAATCGGCCAGCGCACGCGCGATCGCCCGCCCGATTCGCTGACCCGCGCCGGTGACGAGCGCGGCGCCGCGATTGCCTTCACGCCCGGCCATGGTTCGTTTGCCTCACTCTTTATTATTCCCCGCGCATCATTCCCTGCGCAACCGATCCATGAAATGGCCGCTGTTTCGCCAGCTTCCGGTCAAGCGGAAGCCGCCGTCAACGAATTATTAAGCGTAGCATCAAAGAGGGCCGATCTTTGCTTGCCTGTTAAAGGTCCAATTCTACTAAAACTTTAAGATTACCGCCGATGGGATCGAGCGAGACGATCGTGACGGAGGAGAGCACCATGAAAAAACTGCTGCTCGCGGCTGCTGCCGTGCTGGTGGCGGCGACGCCGACCTTCGCAGGCGACCTGCCGGCGAGGCGCACGTCGCCTTATTATGCGCCGGCCCAGGTCGCCGGCCCCCTGTTCAATTGGACGGGCTTTTATATCGGCGGCCACGCCGGCTGGGGCTGGGGCAGTGCCTTCGGCCTCGATCCGAGCGGATATCTCCTCGGCCTGCAGGCCGGGTACAACTTTCAACTCGCCGGCGCATTTCTGGCCGGCATCGAGACCGACATCTCGTTCACTGGCATCGACGATAAGGGCGGCGGCGCCACCTTCGGGGTCGATTATCTCGGCACGGTGCGGGGGCGCCTCGGTTATGTCGTCGACCGCGTGTTGTTCTACGGCGCCGGCGGTCTTGCCTATGGCCGCGGAGATCTCGAAATGGCGAGTCTCTCGAACAAGCAGACGCATTACGGATGGACCATCGGCGGCGGCGTCGAGGCCATGATCGCGCCGAATGTCACCGCTCGTCTCGAATATCTCTATGCCGATCTCGGCAAGGAGACCTATACGATTGCCGTCGCCCCCGGCACGGCGCGCGTCGGCTACGACACCAGCATCTTGCGCATGGGCATGAACTACAAGTTCTGATCCGGCGCTACTCGTATCGCTCAAAGCCCCGGCCGCGGCCGGGGCTTTGGCTTTTTCCGACGGCGAACTCACTGCGGCTTGGTCTCGGCGAAGGCCGGCACCTTGGCCGCGAACTCGCCGAGCCATTGCACCAGGCGCGGATGCCCCGCGCGCCAGCCTTCTCCGAAGCGGAAATCGAGATAGCCGAGCGCGGACGCGATCGTGATGTGGCCGACATGGATCGTTGGCGCGAGCGGCGGCGGCTGTTGCTCGAGCAGGTCGAGCGCGCGGGCGATCTTGCCGGCCTGGTGCTCGACCCAGCGCGGTTCGCGCCGTTGTTCGGGCCGCCAACGCTGCTCGTAGATCTGCAGCACGCCGGCGTCCATGATCCCGTCGCCGATCGCTTGCAAATGCAACGCCGCGAAGCGCTCGGCGCCCGCGCGCGGAATGATGCGTCCGCCGCCGGCGCGGTCGTCGAGATATTCGAGGATCACGCGCGAGTCATAGAGCGCGGTGCCATCCTCCAGGATCAGCACCGGAATCTTGCCGAGCGGGTTCTGCCGCCGGACGCTGTCCTTGGGATCCATGGTGTCGGTGTTCTCGATGCGGATCGTATCGGCGAGGCCGAGCATGCGCATCGCGATCCTGATCTTGCGCGCGAACGGCGAGCTGGGGGAGGAGCGTAGAGTGAGCATTGCCATCCGAACATTCTTTCTGTTGCCGAAAGCGCCGTTCACTCGGCGGGCGCTGTTTCCTAGGACATTGACGCGGCGCTGAAAAGCCGGTCGATTGGCGAAGACTTACGATTCCGGCGCGATCCAGTCGATGCGTTGCGCGCGCGCCCCGTCGCGGCCGAGCGCCTGGCCGAGCGCCGGCAAGACCAGGCTCATTTCACGCTCCAGCGTCCAGGGCGGATTGACCACGAGCAGACCACAAGCGGAAAGCGCGTCGTCGACGCTCGCTGATGCGATTCTCAACTCGAGGCGGAGGATTTTCGGAATTCCCAGCCGGGCCACGCGCTGGGCGAAGGTCTCGGTCTCGAGCGGGTCCTTGATCGGATACCAGAGCAGATAGATGCCGGTGGCCCAGCGCCGGCGCGCTTCGGCGAGGCCGGCGGCGAGCCGCTCGAACTCGCCCGCGTCCTCGAAGGGCGGATCGACGAGGACGAGGCCGCGGCGCTCCGGCGGAGGCACATAGGCCTTGAGCGCGGTCCAGCCGTCGATTTCGATCACCTTGGCGCGCCGGTCGCGGCCGATATGTTTCGTGAGCGCGGCGCGCTCCGCCGGCTGCAGCTCGCAGAAGATCAGGCGGTCCTGCGGGCGGGCGAGCGCACAGGCGAGCGCGGGCGAGCCCGGATAGATGTGCAATCCGCCGGAAGGATTCTCCGCCCGCACCAGCGCGAAATAAGGC
>JAUSIF010000130.1 GCA_030648135.1 Xanthobacteraceae bacterium | reverse complement strand
ATGCAACCGGGCGAGTCCCGGCCCCGAGAGCACGTCCTCGACCGCCACCGGACCCTGCTCGCGCACGAGATGGGCGACGATGCGCGCTTCGTCCGCGGTCGCCGCCCCGAGCCGCATGTGGCCGGCCTCGCTCGCCATGGCGCGCATCCGCCGTCCGGCGCGCAACAGCACGCCGACGCCGAACCCGGTCCCGGGTCCGCAAGCCAATAGGGTCCCGCGCGCGTCACCGCGACCGCCGCCGACCGAGACGAGATCGGCCGAGCGCAGCGCCGGCAGCGCATGGGCAATTGCGACGAAATCGTTGACCACGAGAAGACGTTTCAATTTCAGCGTCCGGGCGAGACCGCGCCGGGAGAACGACCAGGACCGGTTCGTCAGCGTGACGCGATCGCCATCGATCGGACCCGCGACGGCAAGCGCACAAGTGACCGGCCGCTTCCGCCCGGCCCGATTGAGCGCATCGGCAAGCAGCGTCGCGAGATCTTTTGCATCCTCGTTGGCGAACGAGCGGACGCTGTCGAGCGATCCATCCTTGCGCGCGAGCGCGAGGCGGGTCGTGGTGGCGCCGACGTCGGCGACGAGGACCGGATGCGTCATGGGCGACAGCCTGCGCAGGATCGTGGCCCGGATCAACTCCTAGCGCGCGATCAGCAAAAAGCCTGCCCCGGACTTGATCCGGGGCGGGTACCGGTTTTGCGGACGCAATCAAGCTTGCGCAGATTGCGTAGACTTATCTGCGGCTCGCGCGCTAGGCGAATGATTTCGATCAAATGCCGAGATAGCGGTGCTGGATCTCGGGCGCGCCGGCAAGCTCGCGCGAGGTCCCGGTCCACACCACGCGTCCGCGTTCGATCAGATAGTGCCGGTCGGCGATCCGGGTCAGCGCCTCGACGTTCTTGTCGATCACCAGGATCGCCTGGCCTTCGGCCTTGAGTCGGGCCAGGCAGCGCCAGATCTCCGCGCGGATCAGCGGCGCCAGGCCCTCGGTCGCTTCGTCGAGGATGAGTAGACGCGGATTGGTCATCAGCGCGCGGCCGATCGCCAGCATCTGCTGCTCCCCGCCGGAGAGCTGATTGCCCATGCTCTCGCGCCGCTCGGACAAGATCGGAAACAACTGGTAGATTTTGGCAAGCGTCCAGGGATCGGTGGCGGCGACCGGATTGGCCGCGGTCGCGATCAGATTCTCGCGCACCGTCAGATTCGGAAACACCTGCCGGCCCTCCGGCACCAATCCGATGCCGAGCTTGGCCACCCGATAGGCCTGAAAATCGCGAATCTCCCGGCCGCCGAAACGGATGGCGCCTGCAGCGGCGCGGGTGAGGCCCATGATCGAGCGCACCGTCGTGGTCTTGCCCATGCCGTTGCGCCCCATCAGCGTCACCATCTCGCCCGCCGCGACGGCAAGCGAAATTCCGAACAGCACTTTGCTCAGACCGTAGGAGGTCTCGATTTTCTCGACCTCGAGCAAAACCGGTTCAGGCATGGCCGCCCGCCGTTTCGCGCTCGCCGAGATAGGCTTGCCGCACCTCGGCATTGGCCCGGATTTTATCCGGAAAATCCGATGCAATGACGCGACCATAGACCATGACCGAAATGCGATCGGCGAGCGCGAACACTGCCTCCATGTCGTGCTCGATCAAGAGGATGGTGAGCTCTTGCTTCAATTCCCCGAGCGTCTTCACCATGCGCGCGGATTCCTCCGGGCCCATGCCCGCCATCGGTTCGTCGAGCAACAGCATGCGCGGTGAGGTCGCCAGTGCCATCGCGATCTCGAGCTGCCGGTGCTCGCCGTGGCTCAAGTTCGCGACCACGACGTCACTGCGGTCGGCGAGCCCGACGCGCGCGAGTGCGGCGCGGGCCGGTTCGCGCAATCGGGTCTCCTCCCGGGCGTCGCGCCAAAAACGGAACGAATGGCCGTCATGCGCCTGCACCGCGAGCGCGACATTGTCGAGCACGGTGAAATCTAGAAATAGCGAGGTGATCTGGAATGAGCGTGCCAGCCCGAGCGCGCTGCGGCGATAAATCGGCAGCGCCGTGATGTCGCGGCCCTCGAAACGGATGCGCCCTGCATCCGGGACGATTTCGCCGCTCAATTGACCGATCAGCGTGGTCTTGCCGGCGCCGTTCGGGCCGATGAGCGCATGCAGCTCGCCTGGCGGTACCGCAAGCGAGATCCCATCGGAGGCGACGACGCCGCCAAAGTGCTTAGTCAGGCCTTCGATCCGCAACAGCGCTTCAGCCATGACGCCCACTCGTTAGCAACCCGGCAATGCCGCCGCGCGCGAACAGCACCACGAGCAGCAACAGCGGGCCCAGAATAATCTGCCAATATTCGGTAACCTGGGAGAGCGCCTCCTCGAACACCAAGAGCGCGATCGCGCCGAACAGCGGCCCAAACAACGATCCCATTCCGCCTAGAATGACCATGACCATGAGGTCGACGGAGCGGGTCCAGTACATCATCGCCGGGCTGACGAATTCGGTATGATTGGCAAGCAGCGCGCCGGCCAGCCCGCACATCGTGCCGGCGATGACGAAACCGGCGAGCCGGTAGCGGAAGGTCGGGAAGCCGATCGCCTGCATGCGGCGATCGTTCGAGCGCGAGCCCTGGATCACCATGCCGAAACGCGAATTGATCAGACGCCGGCTGAGGTAAAGGCCGCCGAACAGAAAGGCGAGGCACAGGTAATAGAACTGCACCTTGTTGGAAAGATCGATCAGTCCGGCGAATTGGCTGCGCTTGTAGATGGTCAGCCCATCGTCACCGCCATAACGCGCCAGCCCGGCTACGATGTAATAGGCCATCTGCGCGAATGCGAGCGTGAGCATGATGAAATAGACGCCGCGCGTGCGCAGACACATCGAACCGACGACAAGCGCGAACAGCGCGGAGACGGCAATCACGATCGGCCATTGCACGAATCCCGAAGTGATGCCGTCATGCGCCAGGATGCCGACGGCATAGCCGCCGATCCCCAAATAGGCCGCATGGCCTAAGCTCATCATGCCGCCATAACCAAGAATAAGATTGAGGCTCATCGCCGCCAGCGCAAGAATGATGATGCGCGTGAACAGCGTGAGCATGAACCGATCGCCGGTGACCGCGACATAGAGCGGCAGCGCGACCAGCACAGCCAGCACGACGATGACGGCGATATTTCGCCAGTCGAGCGAGACGTTCATTTGCCGCTCGCGGGAAACAAGCCCTCGGGGCGCAGCACCAGGATGATCGCCATCAAGAGGTAGATCAGCATCGACGACAGTGCCGGCGCCGCCGTCGCCGCGGCTTCCTTGCTCAACATCAGACGCAAGAGGTCGGGAAGAAACGAACGTCCCAGCGTGTCGATGAGCCCGACGATAATCGCCGCAATAAAGGCGCCGCGAATCGAGCCGATGCCGCCGATGACAACGACCACAAAGGCGACGATCAAAATGTTCTCACCCATGCCGATCTGCACGGTGAGGATCGGCGCCTGCAGCAAGCCGGCCAAGCCGGCGAGCGCGGCGCCAAGCCCGAAGACAAACGTGTAGAGCAGCTTGATGTTGATGCCGAGCGCACCGACCATTTCGCGGTTCGAGGCGCCGGCCCGGATCAGCATCCCGATTCGCGTGCGCATCACCACGACATAGAGGAAGAGCGCGACCAAGAGCGCGACGGCTATGATGACGAGCCGATAGGTCGGATAGGGAACGCCCGGCAGGATTTCGACGAAGGTGTTGAGTGAGGGCGGCAAACCCAGGTTCATGCCGGCGGGGCCCCAAATCAACCGCACCAGCTCGTTGAAGAACAGGATCAATCCGAATGTTCCGAGCACATGATCGAGATGATCGCGGCCGTAGAGCCGCCGCAGTGCGATCAATTCGACCGCCATGCCGACGAGCAGGGTGGCGATCAGCGCCAGCAGCGCGCCGAGCACGAAGCTTCCGGTCAAGGCCGCGAAGGTGGCCGCGAAATAGGCGCCCAGCATATACAGCGAACCGTGCGCCAAGTTCACCATATCCATGATGCCGAACACGAGCGTCAGCCCGGCGGCGAGCAGGAACAGGAGCAGCCCGAATTGCAGACCGTTCAGGCACTGTTCGAGAAAGAGCAACATGGTTCTTGGATCTGGCGCCCCCGGCGCGTATCCCGTCGATCAATCCATAATAGCGGGACGGCAGCACTTAGAGACGCTCCTGCCGCCCTGCAATTCTGCCGATATTATTTCATCGGGCACTCGTTGTGAAACCGATCCCGGTTATTTTCTACGATCGTGGCGACGGTCTTGAGCGTCAGCATGCCTTCGCTGTCCTTGACCACGTCTTGCAGATAGAAATTCTGGATTGGGAAGTGGTTATTGCCGTACTTGTACGGTCCACGCACCGATGCGTAATTGGCCTTGCGCATCTCGTCGCGCATGGCGTCCTTGTTGGAGAGATCGCCCTTCACCGCCACGACCGCGCTATTGATCAGATTGGCGGCGTCATAGGTCTGTGCGCCGTAGAAGGATGGATAGGCTTTGTGCTTGGCCTTGAAGTCGGCGACGTATTTTTTGTTGGCTGCGTTCGGAAGGTCGTTGACCCACTGCTGGACACCCGGCACGCCGAGGGCAAGATCCCCCTGCCGCGGCAACGACAGCGAATCGATCGTGAAGACCGTATAGAGCGGGATCTTTCCCTTCAGACCGGCCTGGGCGTATTGGGTGAGGAACTGCACGCCGGCCGCGCCCGGATAAAACACGAAGATGGCGTCGGGCTTGGCCGCGCGCGCCTTCGACAGCTCGGCGGAGAAATCGAGCTGGTCGGGCCACTTGGTCAGCTCCTCGCCGATCACCTTGCCTTTGAAGGTGGCGGCCACGCCAGCCAGCATGTCCTTGCCGGCAGTGTAGTTCGGGCCGAGCAGAAAGAGCGTCTTCACACCCTTCTGGTTCATGTAATGGCCCATTGCCTGCGGCGTCTGGTCGTTTTGCCACGAGCTCGAGAAGAAGAAGGGTGAGCACAGCTCCCCGGCGATTTGGTGAGGACCGGCATTGGAGCTGATCAAAAAGGTCTTCGAATCGATCACCGGCTTGAGCGAAGCCAACAGCACGTTCGACCAGATGTAGCCGACGACGAAATCGACCTTGTCGGACTGGATCAGCTTCTCGGTTTTCTGCTTGCCGACTTCCGGCTTCTGCTGGTCGTCCTCGTAGATCACCTCGACCGGCAGACCGCCCATCTTGCGGCCGAGGTGGTCGAGCGCGAGCTCGAACGAATTGCGCATATCGTTGCCGATCACCGCGGTCGGGCCGCTGAACGTGCTGACGAACCCGATCTTGACGGTTTTCTGTTGGGCCGCGATCTGCCCCGCAGCAAGCGCGAGGATCGCGCCTGCGGATATGGCCACTCCGGCGAGCGCGAAGAGGCCGCGCCGAAATAGCCCCGGCAGAATTTTCTTCATCGATTCCATCCCCCGGTCGTCGGCTCCGATGCGGCGCGACGATCATGGTGTACTTGATCCCTATGGGCCCGCCGATCGAGAATGTCCCCGAATTCTTGTGGTCTTTGGCCCATCGGAATGTCGCAGCTATCAGAAGCATAATACATGCTCATCTGCGGACAAGCATGAGCGAATTGCGGATTCCGACGCTCGCTACCGAAAATATTTCCAGCACCTTCGGCGGATAGGCGGCTTTGGCGTCGCGCGCTAGCGCGCGATCAGCAAAAGTGGGTACCGGAATTGCGTCCGATCGCGCGCTAACTCATTAATCTGGCGCATGATCTTATCGGCGAACCGGTTCCCACTTCGCCGGATCATGCGCTGGCGATCATGAATTATGTTTCCGGGCCGGAATTCCGCCCTTCCGCCCAAGCGGCGAAGGTCGAGCCGCGCTTCGCAAGCTCGACCAAGAACGGCGCCGGCTCGGAACCCGCGCCGCCTACGCCCGCCGCGATCGCGACCTCTTTCAACACCTCGCGCAGTCCGCGGAGATCGGCCGCGAACATGGGTCCACCCTTTACCGCCGGAAAACCGTAGCCATTGACGAAGACGAGATCGATGTCGGAAGGCCTCTGCGCAATGCCCTCGGCCAGCACCTTCGCGCCCTCGTTCGCCATGACTGCAAGCAGCCGGCGGACGATCTCGTCGTCGGAGAAGTTTCGCGTCTCGATCCCTTTGGCAGCGCGTTCGGTGTTGAACAGGACTTCCACCTCCGGATCGGGCTGTCGCCGGGCAGAGCCCTCCGGATAGAGATACCAGCCGCGGCCCGCCTTGCGACCGAGGCGGCCTTGCTCGCACAACCGGTCGGCGACTTCCACATAGCGTTCGTTCCGCTCGCGCGTCGCCGCGCGGCGCTGGCGCATGGCCCAGGCAATATCGAGACCCGCAAGATCGGAAACGGCGAAGGGTCCCATGGCGAAACCATAATTCTCGACCGCCCGGTCGATGGTCGCGGGCGAAGCGCCGTCGAGCGCCAGATATTCGGCATGGCGCCGATAGGCCGCGAAAATGCGATTGCCGATGAACCCGTCGCCGACACCGGCGACGACCGGCAGCTTGCCGATGCGCCGGGCGAGCTCGAGGCCGGTCACGAGCACCGCGGGCGAGGTTTGCGCGCCGCGCACGACTTCGAGCAAGCGCATCACATTCGCGGGAGAGAAGAAATGCAGACCCAAGACGTCTCCGGGACGACGGGTCACCGCGGCCAGCGCATCGACGTCGAGATAGGAGGTGTTGGTCGCAAGGACGGCATCGCGCGGAGCGAGCTCGTCGATTTTGCGAAACACCTCGGTTTTCGCACGCATGTCTTCGAACACCGCCTCGATCACGAGATCGCTCTCGCGGACGAAGGACCAATCGTCGGTGACCGCGATCCGCCCGAGGCGCTCCGCCGCGGCCGCGGCGGAAATCCGCTTGCCGCCGACCTGCCGATCATAAATCCCGCGCAGACGATCGGCTCCCGCTCCGGCGGCCGCCTGGTCGCGTTCGATGATCGTCACCGGAAAGCCGGCATCGGAAAAAGCCACGGCAATTCCCGATCCCATGGTGCCGGCGCCGATCACCGCAACATGCTTGATCTCGCGCGGCCGCGCTCCCGCGAGTCCGGGAATTTTGCGGGCCTCGCGTTCCGCGAAGA
>JAUSIF010000065.1 GCA_030648135.1 Xanthobacteraceae bacterium | reverse complement strand
GGCGTCGATCAGCATGTTAATCACGGTGTTCACCGCGTCGTTGATCGGCCCGAGCAATTGGCCAAAGCCGAGGCCGTAGAAACCGCCGTCCGGATTGGGGATAAAATCGTACTTCGTGTAGTAGTGCTCGCGCCGGATGCGCGCGACTTCCTGCGTCTCGTTTGAAAAGATAATGCCTTCGGCCTCATAGGCGGCAACGATGCGCGCGACCTTGCCGGAGGTCTTGTGCGCCGTGACGATGTACGGCTCCTCGTAGCCATCGCCGTCTAAATCCCAAAGCCGGTGCTGTTCCAGGAACTCAATCGGCGCGTCGTCATCCGTGGTGGTCGACCCCATGACCTTGTAGTTTAGATTGAGGAACAGGCCGGCGCGGATCTTCTCCTCGACCTCGTTCGGATAGAACTCGACGATCTCGGTAATGCGCGGCGCCGTCTCCATCGACTTCGCCCAATAGTTCACCACCAGCCGCTTTGGATTAACCAGTGACGATGCGTTGCGGCCTAGCTCTGGCGCAAAATAGGTCTTGCGGAAGCAACAGCCGACGATGGGCAGGATGATCAGCAGCTTGTCGGTATCTTCTTCCCACTCAGGTTGCTCCTCGACGAACTGGTAGCTCATGTGGTCCGCGACGCGCTTGGCGCGGCGGCGCTTCTCGCCCGGCGGCGTTTTCCATTGCGGCCGCTGCGTCTGCGGATCGATCGCTTGCTGGCCAGACTGCGGATCGACCACCGGATCGCCGTCGTCTCGGCCGATCACCACGCCCTTAACCACGTTCCGCCCCATGACGATGGCGGGGTAACTTCGCGCGTTGAACTGGATCGCCGCCACCGTCATCAGCGGGAAGACCACGTTGCTCGCGTTCGGCCAAGGAGTCGTCTTCTCCTCGGCCACCTGCATCGCGAGCTTGATCGCGTCCTCGCTCTTGGTGAGCCAGTCCTTGCGGCTCAGATCGTCGATCTTGAAGTCGCGCAACACACGGTCGCCGATCTTGGCGAGCACGGCCGCGTCGATTTCATCGGCGATATTCTTGGTGGTGAGCGGATCGGACCAACGGCGCAGCTTGCCGAGCAAGTCCTTGTCTGGTCCTTCCTGTTCGGCTGGCTCGGTGGCATCGCCGTTTGTCGGCTTGGCAACCATCGACACCATGCCGCCGGCCGGGGAAGGCATCATCATCGAGTCGTCGGCACCGCCTGGGCCACCTGGCATCGTCGGTCTGCCGAGAGACGAGTCGAGATAGGACATTTACCGCTTCCTTCGCGCCGGCTTGGCCTTACCGATCTTCGGCCACACAAGCTTAGTTTTCGGAGTCTTAACGTTCGACTTTGATTTACGGATCGACAATACCGCAATCCTCGACGCAACCCCATAGCGGGTCGCAGTGAGCCGCTGCCCGCCGTCCTCGCCAGTCTCTGTCATGATCAGCTTCTCGATCTTCGGCGCCTCGACAAACCGGAACGTCGCCGCGCGCTCGGCTACAAGCCGTTCGATCATCCGCTCGCGCCAGTCTGCGACCGCCGCGTCCTGCATCAGATAGATCGCCGGAATATTCTGGTTGTGCGTGTCGCTGGCACCGCCGGAGTAGACGTAGATCGTCGCCAGGTCCTCGCCGTCAGTGGCAATCTTCGCGCCGGACCTTGCCTCGACAGAATCGAGTGCCGTGTTGATCATCGCCATGACGGAAGGGTCGAGTGCCATAAAGTCAGCCTTGCGTTAGGGCGAGAACGGCAGGATTGCGGGGAGTATGCGTCTACCTTGCGAGGGACCCGACTTCATCCAGCCTTTGTGTTGCGACCATCGACGCCACGCCGCGCCGACGTAGGATTTCCCCCTGAGGTCAGTATTTGTCGGACATTCCGGCCATGCCTGGCTTCCGTTCCCGCATGCCCATGTCCTCTTTGGCCATCGGCATTGCACCCTTCGGCGCCGCCGGCATGTTCTCGTAGCCCTCGCCGGTTTTGCCTTCGGCCATCCCCATGGCGATGCACTTATGCAAGGGGATTCCGCTTTCGACGATCTTGTCCATGGAGTTCTCCTAGTTCAACTTGCGCTGTCCGGTTTCGTAGGCTTCGCGGCCGTCCGCGCTGTTGTGTACCACGATGTAATTGATGCCGTCTTCTATGATCTCGGGGCGGCACCAGCATTTACCACGGCAAAGGTGATCGTCATGCTCGCGGATATCGTCGACCGGGACAACGTGCCAAATCAGATCGTCAGGAGTGCTGTTCGGAATCTCTGTCACGGGGACGTCCAAGGTCGCCGGCCCTCCGGTCCGATGCGAAGCGATAGCCCTAGATACGCCGCGCAGGGACGAAAGGCAACGGCGCGGGTAGCCATCATAGGTCATTGATGTCAATCGATGGCGGCCAGATCAATTGCGGTAGGCAGATCAGGAAAATGCCAGCCGGGACTAAAAGTAAAAGCCACCACATCGCCTCGTCTCCTTAGCTGTCGAGCTTGTTCTCATGCCGGAAGCAATAGAACGTCCGCGGCAGCACCGGGAACGAGCTCATCTGCTGCAACGCCACTTGCCCAGGCCGTCCGGTCGGCATCGCCACCATGCTGACGCTCGGTGGACCCCATCGGCATTCAATCTTGAGGAAGTCGTTTGCGACAGGCAGCGCGAATCGGCATGTGCCGCAGAGTGGCTTGAGCGGGTGGGGAATCGGTTGAGTAGCGGCGGTCTGATCGTTCGCTGGCTTGGGCTGTTCGGTCATCGCGGTTCGTCCTTCTCGTGCTTCGTGACTTGCTGTCTCGGCCGGCTTGGTAAAGTGATCAGTGCAACAGTGTCGAACGTAGGCCGATGTCAATTAGACGAACTATAATTACAGCAGAAATAAACCACGCAAGGATGATGAGATAACACGTCTGCTTTTTTGAAGGATTCATTTTCATGATTTCTCTACTCCCCCTCGTCAATCTTATCTTTCTTCGGCCGCCGCATCGCCAGCCCTTCCCGTTTCGCCAGCGCGCTAGGATAGCTCTTGCTGACGCCAAAGTCCTCGGCGATGTCGGCCACCTTCGCGGTCTTGTCGCCATAGGCGCGCTTAATCTCGCTGCGAAACAAGGGCGGGACGTGGCGGTGCTGGCGGGGCATTAGAAAATACCTGACCCAAATATCGCGCTGAGATCGCCTGTGGTTGGAAACTGCTGCCGAACGATTTGATCGGCGTCCTTCTCGAAGTTGTACTCGGCCAATATTTCCAGAGCCCGCGCACGATCCGCCTTGATGTGCGCCTGCTTGGCGATCATCTCACGTAGTTGGATCTCGCTGAATGTCAGCATCGACTCGAACACGTTATGCCCTTCAGCCTTACGGCGGAACCGCTTGCGCATCTTCGCTATCCTGACCAGCGATCGCTCGGCCGCGGCAAGACCTTGCGCTTCCTTCTTTTCGTCGGCACGCAACGAGTTGCGAATAACCTCGATCAGATCATACTTGAGCGGATCATTCTCGCCATCTGCCAATATCTGCGCCAGCAGGCTGGAGATCATCGTTAGCGCGCCATGGTCAGGGCTTTGAATATCAGGATCGTCGGCGTTTCCAGTCTCGTCAAACTTCCGGCGCCTCTTCGGATCGAGCAGGATGACCTGCGCGCGCTTGACGCGATCGAACTCGCCAGGCGCACCACCAACGTCTGGGTGAGTCTCCTTAGCCTTGGCGCGGACTGCGCGTTTGATGACCTCGGCCGCCGCATCGCGCGGGACACCGAGGACTTCGTAGGGATCGAACTTGCGCTGCTGCTTCATGCTTATTCAACCGTGGTAAGTAATCCTCACGCGGCTACCGCCTTCGGCATCGCGTCAATATTTTGTTTGTGGACGGCGAAGGTGAGGGCAACGACCTCGGGGTTGGCGTCCCACGATTCGGCGCTGTGCAGTTTCACCCATAGATCGCGAAAGCGTTCGGCCGGGAAAGTCTCGCGAGTTAATTCAGGGTGCGGGTGATCGAAGTTGGTTCCGCAGCCTTCCGCGATGGCGTCGGCGTTGCTGAT
>JAUSIF010000110.1 GCA_030648135.1 Xanthobacteraceae bacterium | reverse complement strand
CTGGTGCGCCGGACGGCGCTCCATCCCCCCTCGTTTGCTCTTTTATGAGGGCGAACTCGGGTAAACCCGAGTTCTTGTGAGGGGAAGCGAAACAAAGCTCGGAGGCAAATCGCCTCGCGAGAACGAATTCCCTTACCCTCTCCCCCCGAACTCGGGTGTTCCCGAGTTCGGCAGATTTAAAGTGGCCGAAGTCGGAAACATCCGACTTCGGCTGGGGAGAGGGGTAGGGTGAGGGGGCCTAGGAGTGAAAGAATTGGATAGATTGTTCCCCCTCACCCGGCGCGCATTCAAGCTTGCGCAGGCTGCGTACACTTGCCTGCGTGCGCGCCGACCTCTCCCCAGCCGAAGTCGGATGTTTCCGACTTCGGCCACGCTGAAACTGCCGAACTCGGGAACACCCGAGTTCGGGGGGGAGAGGTGAAAGAGGGGTGCGCAGCGCGCGGCGCTGGCCCTCCGGCTCAGGGATTGAAGTCCGGCGGGGTGCTGCGGAAAGCGCTGCTGCTTTTGCCCACTTCGACGCCGTGCTCGAACAGCGCCTTCATGTAATCGGGATCGAAGGCGCCGCGGCCGGAATAGCTGAAGTCGGGACTGATAAAGGCGAGATGATAGCCGATGCCGAGGCGCTGCGCGGCGCCATGCATCTGGTAGACCTGGGCGCGCAGGCCGAACTGCAGCGCCACGCCGAGCCCGCGGCTCAGAATGTAAGCCCGCTCGCGCTCCGGCATCTGGAAATAGGGCGAGAGCTTGCCGTTCACGACGATATAGAACTCGGTCGCGGGCAGGCGCGCGGCGCCCGGGCCAGGCGACAGCATGGAATTCGGCGCCACGTAAAACGGCCCGGTAATGCTGCCGTCGGCGTGCATCTCCTGGAATTTCCGCCCGTTCGCCTCGGCGTCGATATAGGCCGGCGGAAACAGCCCGGGGATGGCGCTGGAGGCGAGCAGAACCTGGTGAAACAGCTGCAACGCCTGGTCGCCGCCGCGGGCGGCGATCGCGCCCATGTTCCAGACCACCGGGCGCCCGCTGTCGAGATTGGTGGTCACCACCAACAGGCGGCGTCCGCGGCGGTGTTCGGCGGCGATCTCGGCGAGCAGCTCGGTGGTCACCTGCTTTTCGATCAGCCGCTTGAGCGGCCAGGTGTCGAACAGGCCCTCGTCGGTGCCGCCGGAGGTGAACACGTCGGCGGCCGTGATGGTGGTGAAATTCTTGCGCAGATCCTCGTCGTGGCGCGGCCCGAGGAAGGCGAACGGCGCGATCGCGGCGCCGGTGCTCACGCCGGTGACCACGGCGAACTCGGGCCGCTCGCCGGTTTGGCTCCAGCCGCTGACGAGGCCGGCGCCATAGGCCCCGTCGGCGCCGCCGCCGGAGAGGATCAGCCAGGGTCCCGGGTTCTGCGGCAGCAGGCGCCGGAAGTCGGCCGCCGAATCTCCCCAGGCGCGGGCATCCGGAAATCCCGGAAAGATCGCAATCTGCAGATCGCCGGCGCTGAACGGGGTGCGCGCGACCGGCGCCTCCGGCTTCTCAGCGCGGGCCGGTTTCTTGGCCGGAGCGTTCTTCCTGGTCTGTTGCTTGGCCGCGGGCGGGGTCCGGGTTTCGTTTTGCGCCGGCGCGGGCGTGACCGTGGCAACGAGCGCGCCGGCCAGGAGACAGGCGAGCAGAACCCTTGTCGTGGAGCTTGCCAAAGCGGGCCCGATCAAAACACGCGTTTCCCTTGCCACTTACTTTCGAGCGCTCGCAGAGGTCCAGCGTTTTCGGCGGCGGCTCAGCGCCGTTCCGCTTCCCAGGTTCCGGAACACTCGCCGGTGGACGATTTTCCCCGCCAGCTGCCGGTGCCGCGATCGCGGGACAGCCGGCCGGCGCCGGTCGCGCGCTGCTCGCCGCGGCTGACCGTGACATTCACTCTGCCGCCGCCATCGACCCGTCCGCTCGCGTTGAACGCTCCTTCGCCTCGATACGACACCCGGCCGTCGCTGATCCGGAGTTCATAGCGATAGCCGCGGTCGCAGGTGCCGCGATTGGTCCAGATCGAAACGCTCCAGTTGCCGTCATAGGGGGTCCGCGCCGACGCCCGGTCGGAGGCGGAGAGCAAGAGCGCGATCAGTGCGAAAGCGGCAATCGCGACGCGCTGCACAGGTTGAATCATGGCGGTTTCCCCCGGAGTCTCGCCTGCGAATGTGTCCTAGGAACCTGCGCGTGGCAACGGCCTGTTCTGTCCGCGCTATTGCGCCACCGGCAAGTCCTATACACCGGCCGGGGAAATAAGGTATCGCGCATCTCCCATGAACCAGCCCGGACCCGATCCCACCGACGTTTCCGTCTATCGCTTCCGGCGGCGCATGATCGGCGCGGAAATCGAGCTCAGTCTCGCGCCCGGCGTGCTGGTATGGCGGGGGGGAAGCCGCGAGGTGGCGATGCCGCTTTCCGGCATCAAACGAGTGCGCCTTGGCTTGCGGCCGTCGGGGCTGATGAGCCGTCGCTGCATCGCCGAGGTCTGGCCGGCCACGGGGGGACGGATCGAGATTTCCTCCACCACCATGCGTGGGCTGCTCGACGTGCAGGACAACGGGCCGGCCTACCGCGCCTTCGTGGTCGAATTGCACCGGCGTATCGCCGCCGCCCACGCGGATTGCCGTTTCGAAGCGGGCTTCCCGCCCTGGCGCTGGTGGCCGGCGGCGGCCATCGGGGCGCTGACGCTCGCCGGCTGCATCTATGTCACGATCTATGCCTTGCTCGCCGGCCATTTCGGCGCGGGCTTGGCGCTCGCCGGCTTCACCGCCCTGTTCGTCTGGCAATCGGGCGTGGTGGTCGTGCGCAACCGCCCGCGCCGCTATTCGCCCGACGCGATCCCGCGGGACCTGCTGCCGCATGGGTGAGGCGATCGCCGCTCATTCGTCGGTCTTGCCGAGGCTCTTCGGCGTCACGAACCGCTCGAGCCGGCCGCTCTGCGGCTCCAGCTGTTTCCAGTCATCGAGGGCGAGATCGATCACGGCGAGGCTCGCGGTCGGCATCTTGTTCGCGAAGCGAGCGAGCGCCTCCGCCTCGCCGGAACCGGCGAAAGCGCGGGCGAATTGCTCGAACCCCGGATTATGGCCAATGAGGAGCAGGCTCTGCACTTCGGCCGGGGTCTCGCGCACGAGCAGGCGCAGCAGTTCGGCGGGGGCGGCATAGAGCCGCGGCTCGATCCGATGCGGGGGCGGCTTGGGCCATGCCGGGAGCAGGAGTTCCCATGTCTCGCGCGCGCGCAGGACCGGCGAGACCAGCGCCAGGCCGGGGGTCAAGGCATGGCGGGCCATGAAAGCGCCGACGGCGGGGACCGCTTCCCGCCCGCGCCCGCTCAAGGGACGCTCCTCGTCGGCCAGCTCCCGCAGCGGGACGGCCTTGGCGTGGCGCAACAACATCAGCCGGCGCATGACGGGCTCGCTCGCTTAAGGACCGCGGGCATGGCTCGCGAGATATTATCGGCGCGCGTCGAAATCGCGTAATCAAAGCCTAGCGCA
>JAUSIF010000107.1 GCA_030648135.1 Xanthobacteraceae bacterium | reverse complement strand
ATCGCGTTGGTGCTGCTGCGACTGGAGCTTGTTCGCCGCGAGCTGGAACGGGTCGAGAAGCGACGGGTCCGTCAAGGCAGGCGAGGATACCCCTGCCGGGGGCGCGACAGCAGGAGGGGCGACGGCGGGCGGCGCCGCGATGGAAAGAGGCGCGTAAGGGTCGATACCACCCACGGGCTCGACCACGCCGCCCTCGGCGAAGTCGCGCCGGGGCATCCCCCACTGCTCGCGGGCAATGTCCTGGTAGCTGAATTTGGGGTTTTGCTGCATCGTCATGTCTTGCTGGAGTTGGGAAATCGCCTTGGCCATGACGAAGGGGTCCATCGGGTTCGGACGTCCGCCCGCCGTGACCTGACCGCCCAGGGCGAAGTTGCGCATCCCGCCGTCAACGCCAGCAGCCGCCGCGTCCTTCTCTTCCTGCGCCGCCGCGATTGCCGCCAGCGCTTCGGCTGAGGGCAGGTTCGCGGCATTGGCGAGCGCGTCCCGAGAGCCAGGATCGCGGCCCTCGGCGAAGGCGGCGTTGTAGACCGCGCCGGGGTTGCTCGTAGGGCCAATGTAGGGCAGGCCCGCCATCTGGCCGGTCTGCGACTTCTGGGCCGGTGTGTCGTCCGTGCCGGTGCGCACGACCACGCCCTCCCGCGTCCGTATCGGGTCGGCGCCTTCCATCGGCGAGCGCGAGCTGTAGGTGCCGCCCATCGAGCCGGGGGAGAAGGAGTAGCCGTTATCCATCCGCGTGACGTTCTCCAGGCCACCACCCTTCGGACTCTGGAAGGTGCCGGTAGAGCCGGTGTTTCGGCCGGTAAGTTCCGGTTCAGGCGCTCCCTGCCCCTGGAGGATGCGGGCCGCGAGCACGGCGTCGGTCGCGGCGTCGCCGGAAGTCCAGCGGCGCCCGCCGTGGGCGTCAGCGAGGATGCGGGCCACGTCAAAGCCGGTTGCGTTGTTGAGGCCAGCGACACGGCCAGGCTCGTTGTTGTTCGCGAGGTGGGCGATTGTCGGGCCGGACATGAAGATGCGGCTCAAGCCTGCGCCCTGGGCAGGATCGGTAGGGCTAGAAGCGATAGAAGTCCCGCCGGTCGGGTTGATGCTCGACGAGGTACGCTCCCGCTGGGCGAGGATCATGTCACGCAGGCGCTTGTCCTGGTCGGCTGCTGCCTGAATCTCCGCGTCCGTGGGATTGCCCCGCGCCACCTTGAAGGGGTCGGCGGGGCCATTGGTCAACTGCGACGGGCGCGTCCCACCGCCAAAGAAGTCGCGGTCTTGCTGCGCCATTGCACCGTAGCGCTCAAAGAAGCCGGGGTTGCTTGGGGCTGGTGGGCCAGAGTTCCAAACGTCGGGAGCATTGCCGCCGCTACCTCTAATCTCGCTTCCGAAGCGCTCCAAGAAGCCGGGTGTCTGGGTTTGTGGCAACATCCCGCCGCCCATTAGCGCCTGAATCGCGTTGATGCCGCTGCCAGTAGGCGGGTAAGTGCCGGGAAGGGCGCGACTCGATTCGGAGGTTGAATCCCAACGCGTCCCGTTCAAAACGCGGTTAGGCAGGGCCTCATTGCTGTTCGGGTAGGCCATCGCCGTCACCCACGGGTCGGCTTTGTTCCACGTGAAACCTTCCGGTGGTAGTGGCTGGTTCTGCTGAGTCGGCGGCATCCCAGGGAAGGACTCACCGCGCCCGGTCGCAGGCCCGATCTTCGGACCGTAGGCGGGGTTGTCGTTCGGCAGCGGCGGGAGCGGCGGCTGAGAAACAGGCGGTACCACGTCCGGCTTCGTTGGCGCGTTCGCAAACCCTTGCCCGGCCTCGCCGGTGATTTGGCCGCGAATGTCGCCCGCCATACCGCTGATCATCTGCGCCCATCCGGGATCGGTGGCGTAGCCCGCCTTGTTGATTCCCTGGAGCAGGGCGTCAGGGTTCTTATCCGCCTGGAACTGCTGCCATGCGGGCGCGTACCGGCCGGCGCCGCCGATCAGGTCGTGGAACTGCTGATAGGCGTTGTCCGGTGACGTGCTCTTGGCGAACGAATCCGTAATGTTGACGTTCTTACCGTTGACAACCTCATGGGTCGCGTAGTTGTTCCCCGGCCCCTTGATGCCAAAGAGGGTATCGGCCTTGCCGAAGTTCGACTCGGAGCCGTTGATTGCCAGGTAATACTCGGGCGGGATGCCAGTCTTTTCCGACCATGCTTGAGCCACGGGAAGCATCTGCTCAATGAACGCCTGCCGGTCGGGCGGCTGTCCACCGCCGCCGCCTCGTGCTGAAACGGGCGCGGGCGCATCACCTTTGGGCGAGTAGATGTCGTTCACGACACCACCGAGGCCCTGGATGATTGGGTTGGCGAGCTGCCCCGGAGCGGACGCCTTTTGCGCGTCTTGCCACGGCCCCATACCTGCGGTCGGTTCGGGG
Source organism: Xanthobacteraceae bacterium (assembly GCA_030648135.1). GTDB lineage: Bacteria > Pseudomonadota > Alphaproteobacteria > Rhizobiales > Xanthobacteraceae > JAUSIF01. The sequence goes on along the minus strand of JAUSIF010000107.1, from coordinate 468 downwards.
CGAGTCGGTGGTGTCTGTCCGACAGGTGTGTAGGAGATCTCGTGCGGGATGTAGTAACCGCCGTTCGCCCCCAGGCCGGTAAAGCCAGAAGGGCCACGCTGGTAGCTCGCGGGGACGTTGAAATCCTGCTGCTGCCGTCCCTTCTCCGGCGGCGTGGTCATCGTACGAATGGGGGCTGTCCCTCCCGGAGCGGCCGCCGAAGTGCTTGCAGGCGCTTGCTGGCCGCTTGCAGAAGTTAGCTGAGAGGTGGGCGTTGTAGCGGCGCCAACGCGCGGGAGCGCGAGCTGTGAGGCGGTCGCGGGCCGGGGCGTCACCCACTGCTTCGTGTTTTCGTCGTAGTAGGTGTAGGCGCCGCGCGGCGTTGTCTTGCCGGAGTTCTGATAGTTCGGGTCTACCGCCGTCTTGCCATCGCCAACCGGGGCGAAGCCGTAGGGGTTGGGCGGTACGGGAGCGGCCGCAACCTTAGTC
>JAUSIF010000096.1 GCA_030648135.1 Xanthobacteraceae bacterium | reverse complement strand
AGGATATAGACCTTGTAGCGCGCGAGCGCGGGCCGGTAGCGCGCGCCCTCGATCAGCTCGCGGATTTCCTCGACCCGATGGTGGGAGGCCGCATCCAATTCGAGCACGTCGAGAGGTCGGCTCTCCATGATCGCCTCGCCGTGGCGGACGAACACCGGCAGTTTGAGCGTAGGCGCGCCGCCGCCGGCGGCCGGCTCGTAATTGAGCGCGCGGGCGAGGATGCGCGCGGTCGTGGTCTTGCCGACGCCGCGCACGCCGGTGAGGATATAGGCCTGCGCGATGCGGCCGCTCTCGAAGGCGTTGGAGAGCGTCCTCACCATGGCGTCCTGGCCGATCAATTGGTTGAAGGTGGCGGGGCGATATTTGCGCGCGAGCACGCGGTAGCCGCCCTCAATCGCGGCCGTACCCGCGCCGGCTGGAGACCATATCGCACGGCTCGGGCCGGGATCAGCAGAGGGTTTCGCGGTTTTTTCGGGCGCGTCGTTCATCGCCTGCACTCAAATCGCCAGCGGCCGCGCCGGTACGGCTCGCTCGATCGTGGACGAGGAAGGTGGGAGGTTGGAACAGCAACCCGAACCGGTCTCGTTAGGGCTGCTTCCTTCCGGACCTGACCCGGTTGGCGAGCGGCTCGTCCACCGCCAACCTCCCGCCTCTATATCGGCCGTCCGACGGGCGAAGGCAAGCTGCCGCGACCATAGCGCCGATTGTAGTGGAAGGCGCGGCGGGTTAGGGCTGTTGGAATTGCGGGGGACTCAACTGATGAGCGTCGGCGGATTCGTCATCGACCCCAAGCTCGCGGCAGAATCGACCCCGCTCGGCGAGCTTACGCTGTGCACGGTGCGGCTCTACGACGATGCCCGCTTCCCCTGGCTCTTGCTGGTGCCGAAACAAGCCGAACTGGTCGAGATCATCGATCTCGCGCCGAGCGATCTCGTGCGTCTGATCGAGGAAATCGCGGTCGCCGCGGGCGTGCTGGAAGCCGCAACCTCTCCCTACAAGCTCAATATCGCGGCGCTGGGCAACGTGGTGCGCCAACTGCATGTGCATGTGATCGCGCGGTTCGAGGACGACGCGGCCTGGCCTAATCCGGTCTGGGGCCGCGGCGCGCGCGTGCCCTACGAGGCGGCGGCGCGCGATGCGCTCGCGAAAAAACTGCGCACCGGATTCGGGTTCGCCTAGTCGCGGCATCCGAGATCGTATGCCCGACGATTTTTCCGATTTCGCCTCCTGGCCGACCCTCGCTTATGCCAATTCGCGGCTCGATCGCGCCAACGATCGGCGCGGCGATGCCGGTTTTCTCGCTGCCGCCAAGACCGATCCCAGCACGCGAGTCTACGTGATCAGCGGCGAACTCGTCGTGCTCGCCCGCCGCGGCGAGGCGCTGGATCCTTTGTTCCGATTCGCCGAGGCCGAAGCGTTCGGGCCTGCCATCGCAACGGTCTTTCTCGGACTCGCGGACAAGGCCGCGCGCATGGGGCTGGGGCTTACGCCGGAGACCGCCGCGCAACTGAAGACGCGGCCCGATCTTCTGGTTACCGATCTCCGGTCGGTCGCGATCGGAGGTCTGGTTGCGCCAGAGCATCTGCCGCCCCTTGCCGCCACCAAAGCGCTTGTGACCTGGCACGCGCGTCATCGTTATTGCGCGAAATGCGGCACCGCCACCCAAAGCACCGAGGCGGGCTGGCGGCGCGACTGCGCCCAATGCGGCGTGCAGCATTTCCCGCGCACGGACCCCTGTGTGATCATGCTGGTGATCGACGGCGAGCGCTGTCTGCTCGCGCACCAATCGCGTTTCGCGGCCGGCATGTGGTCGTGCCTCGCCGGCTTCGTCGAACCCGGCGAGACGCTGGAAGAGGCGGTGCGCCGGGAGACTTTCGAGGAGGCGGGCGTGAAGGTCGGCCGCGTGCGCTATTTCGCCTCGCAGCCGTGGCCGTTTCCGATGTCCTTGATGGTCGGCTGCCACGCCGAGGCGACGGCGACGGAACTCCATATCGACCGCGCCGAGATCGAGGACGCGCGCTGGGTTTCGCGCGAGGAGGCGGGTCTCATGCTCGCGCGCCAGCATCCGGGCGGGCTCTATACGCCGCCGCCCACCGCGGTCGCGCATCATCTCATTCGCACTTATGTCGAGCGCGGCGCCGGGATTATCACGGCCGAAACGGGCGAGAACGAGCGCTAGCTCGCCTTCGCTTGCAGGCTCGCGCGATAGCGGTGAGCCGGATAGACGCCGAGGATTCTCAGCGATCCCGGCTGCGATACGAATTTCAGCTCCTCAAGCGCGAGTTCGAGCGCTCGATCCGCCGGATGGCCCTCGACGTCGGCGTAGAACAGGGTGGCCGAGAATTTACCCCCGAGCTGATAGGACTCCAGCTTGGTCATGTTGACGCCGTTGGTGGCAAAGCCGCCGAGCGCTTTGTAGAGCGCGGCAGGGATGTTTCGCACCTGGAACACGAAGGTGGTGATGATGTTCTTGGTACTGCGCGGCGCCCATTTGGCCTTGCGGGAAAGCACGATGAAGCGCGTGGTGTTGTGCCTCTCGTCCTCGACGTTTTTCCGAAGGACCTTGAGCTTATAAATCTTGGCAGCGAGCCCGGAGGCGATGGCCGCGCGCGTCACGTCCTTGCTCTCGGAGACCTCGCGCGCAGAGCCGGCGGTGTCCGCGGCGACGATGGGCTTCAATCCAAGCCGGCGGATGATCTTGCGGCACTGGCCGAGCGCGTGCACGTGGCTCTCGACCGATTTGATCGTCTTCAGCGTTGCGCCTTTCGGCGCCAGCAATTGATGCCGGACCGGCAGGAACAATTCGCCGATAATATGCAGGCCCGCGTCCGGCATCAGATGGTGGATGTCCGCAACGCGTCCGGCGATCGAGTTCTCGATCGGAATCATGGCAAGGTCGGCCCGACCGGAGCGCACCTTGGCGAAGGCATCCTCGAAGGTCGGACAGGGCACCGCCGCATAGGCGGGATAGACCTGGCGGCAGGCAAGGTGCGAGTTCGCACCCGGCTCGCCCTGGAAGACGATGGTTCGGCGCTTCTTGGTCATCGGTGATGGGACCGCTTGCGCGCAATTAGCACGCCGGCTTTTTCGAGGTCGGCGGGAGTATCGACGCCGAGGGGAACGGCGTCAACGATGGCGACGTCGATGCGCAAGCCGGCTTCGAGCGCGCGCAATTGTTCGAGCCGTTCGCGCCGTTCCAGATCGGAAGGCTTCAGGCGCACGAAGCGATCGAGCGCA
>JAUSIF010000089.1 GCA_030648135.1 Xanthobacteraceae bacterium | reverse complement strand
CTGGCAATGGGAGTGCTACCGCGCCTGGAAACGCGATCTCGTCGTCTCGGCACTTGCAGAGGCCGGAGTGGAGACGACGGTCGAAGCTCTCATCGATGCCCATGGCGAGGGCCGCCGCCGCGCCGTGCTGCATGCAAAACGGGGAGGGCGGCGGATCCTTGTCGTCGGCTTCACCGGACGGCGCTCCCATATGGTGGTGCCGATCGACTGCTGTCCGATCTTCGCGCCCGCGCTCGATCGCGCGCTCGCTATCGCATGGCGGCTCGCCGAGGCGTTGCAGCTCTCGGGCAAGCCGATTGATCTCCATTTCACCGCGACCGACGGCGGGCTCGACGTCGATATCCGCGGCTCTGGGCCGCTCGGGCCGGAGGCGATTGCCGCGCTCGCACGTATCGCTCAAGCAGAGCGCCTGGCGCGACTCACGCGCCACGGCGAGATCGTGGCGTTGCTCTCCGAGCCGAACCTGCACATCGGTAGCGCCTCCGTCGTGCTTCCGCCCGGCGCCTTCCTGCAGCCGACCGTGGCGGGCGAGACGGCGCTCGCCGGGCTCGTGCGCGAGGCGGCTGCGGACGCGCGCCGGATCGCCGATTTGTTTTGCGGAATCGGCACCTTCGCGTTGCGGCTGGCCGAGAGCGCACGGGTTCTTGCCGCCGATGCCGACGCCGCGGCGACCGCGGCATTAGCCCGCGCCGCGCGCACGCCGGGTTTGAAACCGATCGAAGTGGTGACGCGCGATCTATTCCGCTGGCCGCTGACGGCGGCAGAACTCGTTCCCTGCAAGCTGGCCGTGCTCGATCCGCCGCGGCAGGGCGCCGAAGCGCAAGCGCGCGAACTCATCAAATCCGGCGTGTCCCGCGTCGTCTATGTCTCGTGCAATCCGGCGAGCTTCGCGCGCGACGCTCGAATCCTGAACGCCGGCGGCTACAATCTCCGCCGGGTCGTTCCGGTCGATCAGTTCCGTTATTCCGCCCATATCGAGCTCGTGGGCGTGTTCGATCGTTGAAAAATCAGCCGCCGCCGCCCCAGCGCTGCTGCCACATGCGTTCGCCGATGGTGCAGGAGATCCGCGGCGGGCTCACCACCGGCACGATCAGCGAGCGCTCGCGCGGCGTCATGCCGGCGACCTCGAGCACGAGCTTGTTGCGGATCGCGGCAGCGAATTGCGAACGCTCGCGCGCCGGCACCATGAAAGCCCCGGGCCCGCCGATCACGCAGTCCTCGTAATAGAGTTCGAGATCGGGAATATCGATCATCGAGGTGTTCGGCGTCTTGAGTATGATCGGCAGGCCGTTGATGGTGATGCCCTTGGCGATCACATCGTCGCGCGTCGGCTCGATCAGGTCGCCTTGATTGTTGGTGCCGTCGCCCGATACGTCGATCACGCGGCGGATGCCCTTGAACCCGCTGTTCTGGAACAGCCCGGCAGAGAACAGGAGTGCTCCAGATATCGAGGTTCGATAGGCGCGCCGGATCGGGGCTTCGGCAAGCCGGCTGGCAAAAGCTTCGGCGCTCGCCCGGCCGTCGATCAGCTGCCAGGGGATGATGACTTTCTGATCGCTGAAGCCGGCCCACTCCACATAAGTGACCGCGATGCGGCCATGGGCGCCTTTCCTGAGTGCGTCGAGAAATTCGCTGGAAGTAAGTGCGGAAATATAGCCCTCGCGCTGCAAGGCTTGCTCGTCGGTGTCCATCGAATAGGAAACATCGACGGCAAGGACGAGTTCGATATCAACCGGCATGCGCTCGTCGGCGGGAGCCGGAATCGTGATCGAAGCCGGCGTGAGCGCGATCGCCGCGATGGCCAGGAACAGGAGACGCCTCAACGGCCGCGACATCGCCGCCTCCCGAGATGACGAATCTCTAAGAATGTTGCCATGCATTCAGGACAGTACCAAGGCGGGAAAACGGCGCGAGGGAAACAACAGGATCAGGAAAATTCCAGGCTCGTCGCCCGCTTCGCCTCGCTATTCACAGCTTCAGCGCTTCCCCGGCGGACGCAAAGGGAAGCTTTAATGCATCGGCGACGGCCCGGTAGGTAACCCGCCCGTCGTGCACGTTCAGTCCATTGCGCAGATGCGGGTCGTCGGCGAGGGCGCGGCGATAGCCCTTGTCGGCGAGCGCGAGCACGAACGGCATGGTCGCGTTATTCAGCGCGAAGGTCGAGGTGCGCGCGACCGCCCCCGGAATATTGGGAACGCAGTAATGCACCACCTCGTCGACGATGAAAGTCGGATGCGAATGGGAGGTCGGGCGCGAGGTCTCCGCTGTGCCGCCTTGGTCGATCGAAACATCGACAATGACCGAGCCGGATTTCATCGCCCTGACCGTCTCGGCGCTGACCAGTTTGGGGGCGACTCCGCCGGGGACCATGGTCGCTCCGACGACGAGATCCGCCTTGCGGCAGAGCGCTTCGACCGTCTCCTTGTTCGAAACGGCGGTATGGACGCGGCTGCCGAATTGGGCCGCGATCCGGCGCAGCGCGTCCGGGTTGCGGCCGGCCACGGTCACGTCGGCGCCCATCCCGACCGCGATCAGCGCAGCATTGGTGCCAACGACACCGCTGCCGAGGATGAGCACGTCGCCCGGCGCCACCCCCGGCACGCCGCCGAGCAACACGCCGCGGCCGCCGTTTATTTTCTGCAGACAAAAAGCGCCGACCTGCGGCGCCATGCGGCCCGCCACCTCCGACATCGGCGTGAGCAGCGGCAGCGAACCTTGTGGGCTTGTTACCGTTTCGTAGGCGATAGCGGTTACGCCCGCGGCGATCAGATCCTCGGTTTGCGCGCGGTCGGGAGCCAGGTGAAGATAGGTGAACAGCACCTGCCCGCGTTTCAGCTTCTTGCGCTCTAGCGCGAGCGGCTCCTTGACCTTGACGATCAGCTCGGCGCGGTCGAATACCTGATCGGCATTCGCCACCATCTCGGCGCCCGCCGCTTCGTATTCGGCATCGGCGATACCGGCACCGAGGCCGGCGGCTTTCTCGACGATCACGCGGTGGCCGCTCGTCTTGAGCTCCCGCACCGTCGCAGGCACGAGACCGACGCGATATTCGTTGTCTTTGATCTCCTTGGGGACGCCTACGAGCATGGCGAAGCTCCGGGTGGGCGGCGAAGCGATGCGCGGCTCGACGGCTAGCCTTCGAGCGTTTCGGTCGAGACGATCTCGATGCCGAAGCCCGCGACCCCCACATAGGTCCATTTGCGCGAGGCCAACAGACGGATCGAGGAAATGCCGAGATCGCGCAAGATCTGCGCGCCGAGGCCGATCTCGCGCCAATGCCGCTCACGCGCGGCCGCGGTGGGGGTGGCCTCGACATCCGGCCGCACCACCGGAACGCCGGCGCTGCCGTCGCGCAGATAGATGAGCACACCCCGGCCCTCTTCCTTGAATCGCGAGAGCGAGCGATGAATCACCTTCGCGCCTCCGAATAGATCGCCGACGATGTCCGCGCGGTGAAGACGCGCGAGTATATTCTTGCCGTCATCGATGCGACCATAAACGAAGGCCATGTGATGCACCGCGTCGAAGGGCGTCACGAAGGCATAGCCGGCTAGATCGCCGATTTCACTTTTGACGCGGAAAGTCGCGACTCGCTCGACGAGTTTTTCACGCGCCTGTCGCCAGGCGATGAGGTCGGCGATCGAAATCTGCGCCAGCCCGTGTTGACGCGCGAAGGCGGCGACCTGTGGTCCACGCTTCACCGTGCCGTCGTCATTGACGAGCTCGGCCAGCACGCCGACCGACGGCAACCCGGCGTGCCGGCACAGATCGACGCAGGCCTCGGTATGGCCCGAACGCATGAGCACGCCGCCCGCGCGTGCGATCAGCGGGAAGACATGGCCCGGGCGCGTGAAATCGGATGATCTCATGTTCGGATTGGCGAGCGCGCGCACCGTATTGGTGCGCTCCTCGGCGGAAATGCCGGTGGTGAGGCCGTGGCGCGCGTCGACCGAAACGGTGAAGGCGGTCGCCAACGGAGCGTCGTTCTCCGCCACCATCGGATCCAGTCGCAGGCGCCGGGCCTCCTCCTGCGTCAGCGGCGCGCAGACGATGCCCGAAGTATGTCGAATGATGAACGCCATCTTCTCCGGCGTGCACAGCGAAGCGGCGACGAAAAGATCGCCCTCGTTCTCGCGGTCGTCATCATCGGTGACGACCACGATTTCGCCGCGAGCGAAGGCCTCGATCGCAAGCTCGATGCTGCGGACGTTGTCACTCATCACGTTCATTTTGCACGCAGCGGGAACGGCCAGGCGACCGGCTCGCCCACCTGCCCGCGCTGGCGCAGATAATGGTCGGCGACGACGCAGGCGACCATTGCCTCGCCGATCGGCACGGCGCGGATGCCGACGCAGGGGTCGTGGCGGCCCTTGGTCGAAACCTCGGTTTCGCGGCCGTAGCGGTCGACGGTGCGCCGCGGCGTCAGGATCGAGGAGGTGGGTTTCACCGCGAAGCGCGCGACCACCGGCTGCCCGGTCGAGATGCCGCCGAGAATCCCGCCGGCATTGTTTGAAAGAAATAAAGGCTTGCGGTCCTTGCCCATGCGCATCTCGTCGGCGTTTTCCTCGCCGCTGAGCTCGGCGGCGGCAAAGCCCGCCCCGATCTCCACGCCCTTGACCGCATTGATGCCCATGAGCGCCGCCGCCAGATCACCGTCGAGCTTGCCGTAGACCGGCGCGCCAAGGCCGGCCGGCACACCCTCGGCCACGACCTCGATCACCGCGCCGACCGATGAACCGCGTTTGCGCACCTGGTCGAGATAGTCGGCGAACAGCGCCGCAGCCTTCGCGTCAGGGCAGAAGAACGGGTTATTGTCGACCTCGGCCCAATCCCAGCGCGAGCGATCGACTTTGTGCTTTCCCATCTGAATGAGCGCGCCGCGCACCACCATGCCGGGCACGATCTTTTTTGCGATGGCGCCGGCGGCGACGCGCGCCGCGGTCTCGCGCGCGGAGGCGCGGCCGCCGCCGCGGTAGTCATGCAGCCCATATTTAACGTCGTAGGTGTAGCCGGCATGCCCCGGACGGTAGATATCCTTGATGGCGGAATAGTCCTTGGGACGCTGATCGACATTCTCGATCAGAAGCGCGATCGGGGTGCCGGTCGTGACCTCGCGTCCG
>JAUSIF010000080.1 GCA_030648135.1 Xanthobacteraceae bacterium | reverse complement strand
CATTTGCCTCGAAGCCGTCCATCTCGACCAGCAACTGATTGAGCGTCTGCTCGCGCTCGTCGTTGCCGCCGCCCAAGCCGGCGCCGCGATGACGGCCGACCGCATCGATCTCGTCGACGAAGATGATGCAAGGCGCGTTTTTCTTGGCTTGCTCGAACATGTCGCGCACGCGGCTGGCGCCGACGCCCACGAACATCTCGACGAAGTCGGAGCCGGAAATGGTGAAGAACGGCACGTTCGCCTCGCCGGCGATGGCGCGGGCGAGCAATGTCTTGCCGGTGCCCGGAGGCCCGACCAACAGCACGCCGCGCGGAATGCGTCCGCCGAGGCGCTGGAACTTCTGCGGATCGCGCAGAAACTCGACGATCTCCTCCAGATCCTGCTTGGCCTCATCGACGCCGGCGACATCCTCGAAGGTGACGCGGCCGTGCGCCTCGGTCAAAAGCTTCGCCCGGCTCTTGCCGAAGCCCATGGCCTTGCCGGCGCCGCCTTGCATCTGGCGCGAGAGAAAAATCCACACGCCGATGAGCGCGATGAACGGCAGCCACGACACCAACAGCGACACGAACCACGGCACGTTCTCCTGCTGCGGACGCGCCGTGATCGAGACGCCCTTGCCATAGAGGCGCTGGACGATGTTGGGATCGGTCGGCGCATAGGTCTGGAACGGACGGCCGTCGGTGAAGGTACCGTTGATATCGTGGCCCTGGATGACGACGTCACGCACTCGCCCGTTGTCAACCTCGGTGAGCAGCTGAGAAAAGGTGATGTCGTTGCTGACCGGCCGCTGCCCGGGGGTCTGGAACAGCGAGAACAGCGCGAGCAGCAACAGGACAATGATCACCCAAAGGGCGAAATTGCGTAGATTCGCGTTCATCCTGACCTTTCAGCGCGGGATCATGCCCGCTCGGGGAGGCTTCGGTCGTGACTTAAGGCCCCCACGGTACTCCAACTATCGTTAAAATAGGGCGCGCGGGAGGCATTGCCAAGGGAAGGCGGCCGTACGGACGAACGATTTTGCTGCATCATGAATGCTTTGTCATGAACCCCTGAGCCGGCTTTTGCGGGCCGGCGCGCGGGTAACGACTATATGATCGCCATCGAGGCTCACCGCGGCGCCGGCAAGGGTACGCTTGAGCGGTCGATTCCCGGCCTGGGCCTCTTCGAACGCGGCATGAAGCACCTCGATCTTGCCGAGTTCGATCGGACCCTCGTCACCGACCCGGTCGATGGCGCGCGCGAGCAGCCGGATCGAAATCTCGCCCGGCAGCCTGAACAGCGCCGCGGCGTCGAGTTCCACCGGACCCGCTTGCGGCCAAGGATGGCGGGAGATGCCCGCGAGCAATTCATCGACCATGGCCTCCAGGGCCGCATCGGCGCGGGCAAGGCGGCGGGCGAGCGTTGCCAGTCGCGCACCATCCAATCCCTCGGCGGCTAGCTCCGAGCCGAGCCGGCGCAAGCGCACGCGGGTAAAGCGCGGATCCTCGTTCGAGGGATCTTCGGCGAAGGAAACTCCGGCCTGGCGCAGGGTCGCAATCAGCCGCGCCTTTTGCACGCCGAGGAACGGCCGCACCAGCGCGATACCTTCCCGTGTGCTCTTCGGTTTGATGCCGGCAAGACCCGCGAGGCCCGAGCCGCGCACGATTCGCATCAGCATCGTCTCCGCCTGATCGTCCTCTGTATGCGCGGTCGCGATCGCGTCCGCGCCGGTCGCGCGCGCAAGCCCGAGGAGGAGCCGATAGCGCGCCGCGCGTGCCGCTTCCTGCAATCCGGTCGAGGGCTTCTCGCCCGACCAGACCAGGATGTGGTGCGGCAGGCCGAGTTTGGCCGCGAGCTTCGCCACCATCGCCGCCTCTGCCTTGGCTTCTGGCCGCAAGCCATGGTCGACCGTGCCCACGATGAGATCGGGTCCCTTGCGTTGCGCCGCGCGCCATCGTTCAGCGAGCATGAGAAGCGCGGTCGAATCGGGTCCGCCCGAGACGGCGAGGATCACGCGGCGGCAATCGGCTAGATCCGAAAAAAGCGAAACGAGCTCGTGGCCGGTGATCGGACCGCCGTCCCGCTCAGCAGCGGGCACGCTTCTGTTCCTGTTCGACTGCCCGTTTCAGACTAGCCGACGCCTTGGGATATTTCGTGAGCACCGCGCCGAGCGACGCGCAGGCGGCGTCCTGTTTCCCGAGCGCCGCCAGCGACTGGCCGAGCCGCAACAGCGCATCGGGCGCCTTCAGGCTGTTCGGATATTTGTTGTAGAGATCGAGGAAGACCTCGGCCGAGTCGTTGTACATCTTGCGCTGGAACAGGCTTTCCCCGAGCCAATAATTGGCTTCGGGCACGAGCCGATCGCGCGGATGGTTGGTCAGGAACGTGCGGAAACTCTGGTCGGCCAACTCATAGTCGCGGCGCAGGATCGCGCCATAGGCGAGATCGTATTCGTCCTTGGCGCTGCCCGAAGGCGCGAGCACCGCTTGCGGCCCGACCGGACGTCCGCCCGGCACTGCGACTTCCGGGCCGACGCCGGGCGGGGGAAGTGTCCGATCGTCGGCGGGCGCGCCCGCGAGCGAGCCGAGGTCGAGTGGCGTCCCGGGCGGTCTGCGGACCGGCTCGCCGGAGCCGGGCGCCATGATGACGGCTCCGGACTCGGATCCGCCCGGCAGGGAGCCGAGCGTCCTCGGCGTGCCGGGAGCATTCGGGGCCGTCGTGGGATCGAACGCATCCCCCCGTCCCGCCGATGGCGCGGCTGCCGGTCCCGGCCCGGTTCCCGGTCCTGTTGCAATGGCTGGCCCAGGTGCGGGCCCAGGTGCGGGCCCCGGGCGGGGCCCGGGTGCCGGCAGGGCGCCGGATTGGCCGCGGCCCGCCGGCGGACGCCCGGAGGGGCCCATTTCCTGGAAACGGAACTCGACGTCCTGCTGCGTCTTACGTAGTTGCTGCTCGAGCTGCTGATTGCGGAACTGGAGCTGCTCGACAAGACCGGTGAGCTGACGGATCTGGTTCTCGAGCCGGTCGAGCCGCACCACGAGATCGGGCGGAGCCTGGGTCTGGGCCTGAATCTCGCCGGGCGGTGTCGGCGCGTCGTCGCGCCGGCGGAAGATCTGGGCGAGCACGATCGGACCGTCCACACGAGGTCCCGCGGCGGACTCCGGCGGCCGCGCCAACGACGCCACGCCGCTCGCGCTCGCAGGCCCGGCGCCATCGGCCAGAACGAAAACGAGAACGGCGAACGCGAGAAAACGGGCGGACGCGGGCATGGTCATCGGTGAAGGCGCCGGAATACCGCAAAATGCCGCGGTCGGGTCATATTCAGATAGCGGGCCGAGTAAGTCCAAAATGGGGCCGCCTCGATCCCGCGCCGGCCCCCACCGGTAGCCCTAGCCCTGAGCGCCTGCGTTCAGCACCGTGACCGCACGGCGATTCTGCGACCAACACGAGATGTCGTTGCAGACCGCGACCGGCCGCTCCTTGCCGTAGGAGATGGTGCGCATGCGCGAGGCCTCGACCCCGCGGGCGATCAGATATTCGCGCACGGTCTGCGCCCGGCGGGCACCGAGCGCGATGTTGTACTCGCGTGTGCCGCGCTCGTCGGCATGGCCTTCGATGGTGAAGGCGTAACGGTTGTAGAGACCGAGCCACTGCGCCTGCTTATCGAGGGTGGTGCGCGACTGCATCGTGAGCTCCGTCGAATCGGTCTCGAAGAACACGCGGTCTCCGACATTGACGACGAAGTCCTGGGCGCTGCCCGGGGTTGCCGACGTACCGGCGCCGACGCCGGCCTGATCGGTCGGATTCTGCGCGCAGGCGGCAACCACCAGGATCGCCGCGCCGAGTACCGTGGCGAAACGGACGCCGCGGAAAAAACGCTTCATACCCGTCATGCCGAGGCTCCCTTCATCCCGAATAAGGAATTTGACCCGGTGTACCAGCACGCTGGTTAAGCGAATATTCCGTCAACCTTGACGGGGGGTTGGCGAAATCGCGCAAATTCTCGCTTTTCGCGCGGTGGCCCCCGAAACCGGCCGGTGTGGTTAGCAAATCGTGAACGGCAAACCTCGATCCGCACTGCGGCCATATCAAGGCCGCGAAGTTCTCGCCGTTACGACAACAGCGGCGACCAGGCCGGATCGGAGGCGTAGCCCGGTGTCGGCACGCGCTGCTCGTTGTAGCCGGTGAGATCGACGGTGAAGAGCTGCGGCCCGGCATTGCCGCCGGGATCGCGGAAGAACATCAGCACGCGACCGTTCGGCGCCCAGGTCGGTCCCTCGTTGTGGTAACCCTCGGTGAGAATTCGCTCGCCCGAACCATCGACGCGCATCACGCCGATGGCAAAGCTGCCGGCACTATGTTTGGTGAAGGCGATGACGTCGCCGCGCGGCGACCAGACCGGGGTCGAATAGGCGCCCTGGCCGAAAGAGATGCGGCGCTGGCCGGTGCCGTCCGCGTTCATCAGATAGATCTGCTGGGAGGCGCCGCGGTCGGACTCGAACGCAATCTGCCGCCCGTCGGGAGCGAAGGAAGGCGCGGTGTCGATCGCGGCGGTGTCGGTGAGCCGCATGGTCCGTTTCGAGCGCAGGTCCATCACGAAGATATTGGCATTGCCGCCCCGCTGCAGGCTCATCACCACGCGCTGGCCGTCGGGCGAGAAGCGTGGCGAAAAGGTCATGCCGGGGAAATCGCCGACGATCTCGCGCTGGTTGGTCTCGATATTCAACAACATCACGCGCGGCTCGCCTTGGCCGTAGGACATGTAGGTGAGTTCCTGGCTGGTCGGGCTGAAGCGCGGCGTAAGCACGAGATCGTCGCCGCGGGTGAGATAGCGCACATTGGCGCCATCCTGGTCCATGATGGCGAGACGCTTGATGCGGCGTTCCTTGGGACCCGTTTCGTCGACGAAGACGATGCGGGTGTCGAAATAGCCTTTTTCTCCGGTAAGCCGCTCGTAGATCGCATCGGAGATGATATGGGCGATGCGGCGCCAGTTCTCGGCTTGCGTGAAATATTGCTGGCCGGTGAGCTGGCTGCCGGCGAACACGTCCCAGAGCCGGAACTCGGTCTTGAAGCGGCCGTCGGGTTGCCGCGTGACGCGGCCGCTGACGAGGCCCTGCGCATTGATCACGCGCCAGTCCTGGAACCGCGGCGCGACGTCGATGTTCTCGATCCTTTCGATGAAGGCGGCCTGATCGATCGGGGCGAACAGGCCCGAACGTTTCAGATTGTTGGTGATCACGGCGCTGAGGTTGCGGCCGGTCTCCGCGTCGGCGGGCGCAGCGGCGACGAAATCGGTGATCGCCACCGGCACCGGCTGGATCGTGCCCTGGGTGATGTCGAGGCGAAGCACCGCATGCGCGGGCCGTGTCCGGCCGAGCGCGGCCGCCGCCGCGACGCTCCCCGCCGCCAACAGCAGGTGCCGGCGCGATAGAGAAACGCCGAACGGCGGCGAACGACGGAGGAGAGGCATCGTGGTCGGTCTCGGATGGGTTCGTCTCGCAACAGGGTGAGGCGGCTCAACCGCCGAACATATCGCGCGGGTCGAAGGTGACTTCGACGTCTTTCCAGATCTCATATTTGGCGGCGGGCAGAGTATAAGGCTGGCAGCGGCGCACGGCACGCATGGCGCTCTCGGTCGCCACCCGGAAATAGGGACTGGTGCCGCGATTCATCAGTTCCGGCTCGCTGGAAAGCGTGCCGTCGGTGCGAAATTGGATGCGCAGACGCACGATCAGTTCCTGCGCGTTCTCGGCCCCGACCGGCGGGTTCCAGCAGGCCTGGATCTGGGCTCTGAGCGCATCGATCTCGCTTTGAGTGAGGCGCGGTGCATTGCCGGTCGCGGTGCCGAGCGAAGTCACGGGCGAAACCGCCTCGGCCGCGGACTGCTGCCGCTGCGGCTCGCGCTTGTCCAAGAGTGCCGCGATCTTGTCCGGGCTGAAGTCGCGCTGCTTCGGCGTGTGCGCCTTGGCGGTGTCGGGCGTCTTCGGCGTCTGCTTCTGCGGCGGCTTTTTCTGGGGTTCCTTCGCGAGCACTTCCTTGATCGGATCTGGTTTTTCTTCCTTCGGCTTCAATTCCGAAGCGAGCGGCGGAGGCGGCGGTGGAGGCGGCATGGCGATCTTGGGCTCCGGCTTCGGCGGCGCCTTCTTCTCGGGTTCCTGCCGCGGCTTCGGCTCGGCCACCTTCTCGGCGGCGGGCTTGGGTTCCTCGAGTTTCGGCGCGTCGCGCTTTCCGGCGCGATTTTGCGTGATCTCGTCGATCGGCACGATATCGACCGGCATCGACTCCGTGCGCGGCGTCTCCAATGGATTGGGCGCGAACGTAATCAGGCCCCAGCCGAGCACGACGGCATGACCGATGCTCGAGATGGCCAAGCCCGTGCGCACCTTAGTTTCCTTGCTCGAATTCGGTGACAAGTGCGACCCGCCGGTATCCCGCCGCCGAAAGGCGGCCCATGACACGCATCACCGTGCCGTAATCGACCTTGCGATCGCCGCGTACAAAGATGCGCTCATCGGAACCATTCTTGGCGATCGCTTTCAGTTTCGGCACGATCTCATCCATCTTGATCTCGGAGTTTTGCAGGAAAACCTGCCCCTTGTCATTGACCGATAGGGTGAGCGGCTCGCGGTCCTGTTCGATCGACTTCGCCTGGGTCTCCGGCAGGTCGATCGGCACGCCGACGGTGAGCAGCGGGGCCGCCACCATGAAGATGATCAGCAGCACCAGCATCACGTCGACCATGGGCGTGACATTGATCTCGCTCATGACGGCGCGGCGCTGGCCCCGCGCCCGTCTGGCCCCGATCGAAACGTCCGACCCCATCTTTCGTCCTCACATCTTTTCGTCGACCTGCCGCGACAGGATCGCGGAAAATTCGTCAGCAAACCCCTCCAGCCGCTGGGCCAGACGGTTCACCTGGGTGGTGAACTTATTGTAGAAAATCGTCGCTGGTATGGCGGCGACAAGGCCGATGGCGGTGGCGAACAAAGCCTCGGCGATGCCGGGCGCCACCACCGCGAGGCTGGTGTTTTTCGAGGCCGCGATCGACTGGAAGCTCGTCATGATGCCCCAGACCGTGCCGAACAGGCCGATGAAGGGCCCCGCCGAGCCGACGGTGGCGAGCACCAAGAGCCGCCGCTCCAGCCGCTCGACCTCGCGCGCGATGGTCACGTTCATCACCTTCTCGATCCGATGGGGCAACCCCGTGAGCGAGCGCGCGCCGCCCTCATAGGTGCGTTTCCATTCGCGCATGGCGGCGACGAACAGCGCCGCCATCGAATGGTTCGGGCGCGAGGACAGCGTGCGGTACAGATCCTCGAGACTCTCGCCGGACCAGAACACCTGTTCGAAGCGATCCATCTGCCGCCGCGTACGGGCATAGAGGATGGTCTTGTCGATGACGATCGCCCACACCCAGACCGAGGCGATCATGAGCCCGATTATCACCGCCTTGACGACGAAATGCGCCTGCCAGAACAGGTCCCAGAGCGAGATGTGGGCGACATCGACGGGGGGCATCCGGAAATTCCTCGGCTGTACGTCAGCAACGCGGGACCGGCGCGTCGCATGTCGGAATCGAAGGGATCAGGCTGGCGATTGCTAGCTGCGGCGGAGCCGGGTGCGCCGCCCGAACTTCATCCGCCGCCCTCCGTCCCGGCCCAAATCGGCACGGAATCTGTCCAAACTGGGGCGCTTCGCACCCCGTCCGGCGCTAGAGAGCGCTCTTCGGCGTTAACGAGTGGTTAGCGGCATGGTGGCGCGATACCTGTCGCGCCGGTCAATCCGCGCCCAAGGCCTTGCGCAGCGCGGGCGGGATGCGCTGCGGCTTGCCGCCGGCGAGGAAGGCGATCCGCACGTCGGCATCGACCAAAGTCTCCTCGCCGCGCACCACGCTCTGCTTCAGGAGTATCGAGGCGCCGGCGACCTCACCCGGCCGGGTGACCACTTCGATCACCTCATCGATGCGGGCCGGTTTGAAAAATTCGATCTTCATCGAGCGCACCACGAACAGAAAGCCCGGCGCCTCGGCCAAGGTCTGCGCGAACAGCTCGCCCTGCTTGATCCCGAGCAGGCGGATGAAATCGGAGCGCCCACGCTCCATGAAACGCAGATAGCTCGCGTGATAGACCGCGCCGGAAAAATCGGTGTCCTCATAATAGATCCGGATCGGCAGCCGATGGCTGCCGTCGACGATGCTGCCGGAAAGATGCAGCCATTCGTCCTCGCTTGCCCTCACTCCTTTTCCTCCTGATCGAACAGCGGCATCTGCGATGGATCGCGCGGAGGTTCGGCAATGCCAAGATGGCGGAAGGCATGCGAGGTGAGCATGCGCCCGCGCGACGTGCGTTGCAGGAAGCCCTGCTGCACCAGGAACGGCTCGATGATCTCCTCGATGGCGTCGCGCGGCTCCGATAACGCCGCCGACATGGTCTCGATCCCGACCGGCCCGCCGCCGTAGTGCTGCGCGATCGTCGGAAGATAGCGCCGGTCCATGGCGTCGAGCCCGGCCGGATCGACCTCGAGTTGGATGAGCGCGCGGTCGGCCGATTTACGGTCGATCGAGCTTTCGCCCTCGACCAAGGCGAAGTCGCGCACGCGCTTGAGCAATCGTCCGGCGATGCGGGGCGTGCCGCGGGCGCGTTGCGCGATCTCGTGCGCGCCGTCGGCGCTGAGACCGATCCCGAGCACGTGCGCGGCGCGCGTCACGATCGTCTTCAGCTCGTCCACCGCGTAGAAGCCGAGCCGGATCGGGATGCCGAAGCGCTCGCGCAACGGCGTGGTTAACAGCCCCGAGCGGGTGGTGGCGCCGATCAGGGTAAAGCGGGCGAGCTCGATCTTGACCGAGCGCGCGGCCGGGCCCTCGCCGAT
>JAUSIF010000062.1 GCA_030648135.1 Xanthobacteraceae bacterium | reverse complement strand
GACTATCAGAGCGGCGTGCCGCGCTGGTGCACCGGCTGCGGCGACAATGCCATCCTCGCGGCCGTGCAGCGGCTATGCCGCGACCAGAATTTACGACCGGAAAAGACCATGTTCGTGTCGGGGATCGGCTGCTCGAGCCGCTTTCCCCATTACATGAAGACCTACGGATTCCACGGCATCCATGGCCGGGCGCTGCCGGTTGCCGAAGGCATCAAGATGGCGCGGCCGGACTTGCACGTCTTCGTCAATACCGGCGACGGCGATTGCTGCAGCATCGGCGCCGCGCACTGGATCCATGCCCTTCGCTACAACATGAACATGACGGTGATGCTGCACGACAATCAGATCTACGGTCTGACCAAGATGCAAGCCTCGCCGACTTCGCCGATCGGAACCAGGAGCAACACCACGCCGCGCGGCTCCTACCTCGAAGCGCTCAATCCCTTGACCGTCACGCTCGGAGTCCAGAACGTTTCCTTCGTCGCCCAGGCGGTCGATTGGATTCCGGAGCTGCTCTACGACATCATCGCGGCCGCATTTCACCACAAGGGCTTCTCGTTCGTGCGCATCATCCAGCGCTGCCCGGAATGGCTGCCGACCCAGTTCGAGCCGTGGATAAAAAATCCGGAGAAAACCCTGCTGCTGCACCACGAGCATGGCCTTCGGCTGAGTCCGGCGCTGGCCAAGGTCTACAAGAACCAGCAGGAGCACGACCCTGCGAACCTCAATCGCGCGCGCGAGGTCGCCTCGAGCGCCGATCCGATCCCGGTGGGCATCCTGTATCGCAATCCGGAGGTTCCCTGCTACGAGGACGTGCGCCACGCCGGACAGCTGCGTTCGACGAAGTTGATCAAAACCGGCCTTGAACGGGAGCTCGACAAGTTCACCGTCTGGCCGCAGCAGGCGGAAAAACGCGTTCAGCCGGTTGCCTGAGGCTTCGACGGGTCCGAGGATGGAGCAGGCTTTGAAAAATTGGTCGGTCAAGCAAGACGACATCAACATGCAAGCGGGACTTCAGGCGCATATCGCCTTTCATCTGAGCGGGATGAGACCCCGGGGCGAGCTCGATACGGTCGATGAGCTCGGCCTGCGGCCGGCTCTGTTCGCCGGCTATCGCGATCTCGGCAAGCTGCGCTACGATTTTCCGCTGGTGCTGCTCCGCGCCGGCGCCGGCGAAGCGTCGGTGCAATCCCTCTCCGGTCTGTTCGACGGCGCCCTCAAGGAGATTGCCGCGGGAGCCGACGGCGAACGGTTGCGCAAGCACGCGCTGCGGCTCGAGCGCGAGATCCGCGCGCTGGCCGCGGAATGCGCTGGCGCATCATTCTCGGATCTGTGGGACCAGGCGGCAGGCCGCTTGTCGGCGCAGAACGACGACTTGTTGCAGAACAGCCTCGATCGTCTGCGCGCCGTGCTCAAGCTCGACGGCGAGGTCGTCGACTGCGACCAGGCGATGCCGTTCCGTCTCTGCCTTCACCTCTGGCAGACGGTGCACGATCAGAAGGCTCGCCGCTTCCAGGGCGACATCGGCAGGCTGGTGGTGAAACTCTCGGACATCCTGCGGGCGGATTTTATCCGCTCGCCGGAGGGGCTGAGCGCGCAAAGGCTGAAAGCCTCCGTGGGGGGAGCCCAGCGCGACGCCTTCGATTTCGAGGCACTGTCGCGCCTGCTCGCCGGGACCTCGCCGAAGGCCTTGCTCCCCGACAGCCGTCGCCAGCGTATCCGCTGGCTGCTTTCGGTTCTGGAGTCGCAGCGGCTCTATCCGGCCCTGGGCGGGGGCGACACATCGAGCGGGGATGCCGAGCCCTACGGCTTTGTGTTCGAAAGCTGCGCCGACGCCGTCGCGGCTTATCGCGAACGGCTGCCGAAAATGATCGAGCTTGCCAAAGCCATTGCGATGGCCGAGCTGGAGATCGAAGGCGAATACAACGAATCCAAGCACGACGCCTTCTTTGCGAATTTCGGCGCCGATGGTCTCGACCCGGGGAACTTCGAGCTGTTTCCCGACTATTTGATCCGCGTGCACGCCGCCGACATGCAGGCGGCGGACAACGATACGATCTTGCAGGCGTTTGCCGCCGGGCTGCGGGCGAAAGTCCTGGTGCAGACCGACGACATCCTGGAGCCGTCGCCGATCGTCGGCGGCAACCTCGCCTTCGGCTTACGCAGCAAGCAGCTCGCCAACACGGCGATCGGCCTCAGCGGGTTCTATGTGTTGCAGTCGAGCAGCTCGAATCTGCTGCGGTTCCGCGAGCAGTTGTTGCGTGGCTTGACCTATCCGGGGCCGGCCCTGTTCAGCGTGTTCTCGGGCGCAAGCGGAAACGGCCTGCCGCCCTATCTGAACGCCGCGGCGGCGATGGAGTCGCGGGCTTTCCCGGCCTTTGCCTATGATCCTTCCGCCGGGCCGGACTGGGCTTCGCGGTTCTATCTGGAGGACAATCCCCAGGCGGAGCTCGACTGGCCGGTCCACGGCTTCGCCTATGAGGATGAAGCGCACCAAAGAATCTCCGAAAATCTCGCTTTCACCCTGGTCGATTTCGTGGCCTGCGATCGGCGCCACGCCAGGCATTTCGCGCGGGTTCCGCGGGCGAAATGGAATGGCAGCATGGTCCCGGCTTGTGAGTTTCTGGCTCCCGAACCCAAGGGCTTGTCCGACAAGGTGCCCTGTCTGCTGATGGTCGATCCCAACGACGTGCTGCAGAAGGTGATCGTCGACGACAAGCTGGTTCGGGAGGCCCGCCGTTGCGCCGAGATGTGGCGCAGCCTGCAGGAACTCGGCGGCATTCACAACTCGCATGCGGCAAGGCTGCTCGCGCAAGAACGCAAGGTGTGGGAGGCGCAATCGCATCCCGCGGCCGAGACGCGCGGAAACGGGCTCGCGCCCGCGAGCGTGACGCCGGCCGTGGCGCCGACTCCGGCGGCGCCGACAGCGCCGGCGACGGTTGCCGAGCCCGCCGAGCCGGAAAAAAAGACAGACGATCCTTATATCGAGACCGCCCGCTGCACCACGTGCAATGAATGCACCCAGATCAACGACAAGATGTTCGCCTACGACGCGAACAAGCAGGCGTCGATCGTGAATCCGGACGCCGGGACCTATCGCCAGCTCGTGGAAGCGGCCGAGAGCTGTCAGGTCTCCATCATCCATCCCGGCAAGCCGCGAAATCCGAACGAACCGGGGCTCGACGAACTTCTGAAGCGGGCCGAACCCTTCTTGTGAGCAGCCGCTGCCGCGCCGCCCACTCATTCCGATGAAATTTTAGAAGCAAAACTCGCCTAGCGCATGATCCGGCGAAGTGGAATCGGATCGCCGATAAGATCATGCGCCAGATGAATGAGTTAGCGCGCGAGCCGCAGATCAGTCTACGCAATCTGCGCAAGCTTGATTGCGTCCGCAAAACCGGTACCCACCCCGGATCAAGTCCGGGGCAGGCTTTTTGCTGATCGCGCACTAGCGTCAGATGGTTTCCGGGACCATCTTGATCGCGCCGCACGGACATTCGGCGGCGCAAACCCCGCAGCCCTTGCAATAGTCAAGATTGAATATGAAACGCATGCCCGCGCCGAGCTTGATGACCGCGTTGTCTGGGCACATACCGTAGCAATTGTCGCATTCGAAGCAATTGCCGCAGGAAAGGCAGCGGCGCGCCTCGTAGAGCGCGTTGGTTTCGTCGAGACCGCCCTGCACTTCGTCGAAAGTCGAGCGCCGGCGCACGATCGAAAGCATGGGTCGCACGGTTTTCGGCGCGTCTTCGTAGTACCAGGTGTTGAGCTTGTCGAAGCTCGCGATCTCGTGCTTCGAGGCAGCCGCGTAATTCTCGCCTCTTAGCCAGCCGTCGATGTGGCGTGCGGCCTTCTTGCCGTGGCCGATCGCGACCGTGACGGTACGCTCGGACGGCACCATGTCGCCGCCGGCGAACACGCCGGCAAAGCCCGTCATCATGTTGCCGCCGACTTGAACGACGCCGTCCTTCACCTCGATGCCGGATACGTTCTCGATCAGCGACAGATCGACGTCCTGGCCGAGGGCGAGGATGACCGAGTCGGCTTCGAGCGTCTCCAGTTCGCCGGTCGGTTGCGGGAAGCCCTTCTCGTCCAACACCATCTTCTCGACCGTGATCGCACTCTCGCCGACGTGCTTGATGGTCGAAAGCCATTTCATCAGCACGCCTTCCTCGATCGCCTCTTCGATCTCGAAGTCGCGGGCCGGCATGCGGTTGCGCGTGCGCCGATAGACGACGATCGCTTCCTCCGCGCCTAAACGCTTGGCGGTGCGGGCGACGTCCATTGCGGTATTGCCGCCGCCGTAGACGACGACACGGCGGCCGAGCAGCGGCTTTTCCTCGCCCTCCATCGAGCGCAGCACCGCGACCGCGTCGAGCACGCGTGCGGCACCGCCGGCGGGGATATACGCGCGCTTGGCAATGTGCGCGCCGACCGCGAGGAACACGGCGTCGAACCCGCCCGCCTCCTTGGTCTCGCGCACGTCGTCGACCTTGCGATTCAGATGCAGCTCGATACCCAAATCGAGGATGCGCTTGATCTCGGCGTCGAGCACCTCGCGCGGCAGGCGATATTTTGGGATGCCGAAACGCATCATGCCGCCCGCCATCGGCCCGGCCTCGTAGATCGTCACCGCGTGACCCATGCGGCGCAAGTGATAAGCCGCCGACAGGCCCGAGGGGCCGGCTCCGATGACGAGCACCTTCTTGCCGGTTTCCTGTTCCGGCTGCACGAAGGCGAAGCCCTGCTTGAGCGCGTAGTCGCCGAGGAAACGCTCGACCGAGTTGATTCCCACCGCCTCGTCGAGCTCTGCGCGATTACACGCCCCTTCGCATGGATGGTAGCAGACGCGGCCCATGACGGCCGGCATGGGATTGTCTTGCGTCAGCGTGCGCCAGGCGGCTTCGTATTTGCCGCTTTCGGCATCGAACAACCAAGCCTGGATGTTCTCGCCGGCGGGGCAAGCATGGTTGCAGGGCGGCAGGCGATCGACGTATTCCGGGCGAGAATTACGCCAAGATCCGGTGCGATTGGCGAGCGAGGTGCCGGTATCGAGCGTGATCGCGAAGGGGTGGTCCATTTCAGGGCTCCACCGCAGCCGGCATCAGGTCATATTCTTCGATGTTGCGATCGCAGATCGCCTGCAGCCGGGCGACGCGCGGGTCGGTCCGGCCATTCTTGAACAGATGCGCGAAGCGGCGCTGCAGCTTCAGGTATTCCTCGACCGGCACCTTGCGGCGGATCTTCCGGCTCGCGGTCAGTTTTCCCCACTCCGCCTCGAACATCGGAAAAAAGCCGCTTTCGACCGCGAGCCGCGCCAGCCTGATGGTGTCGTGACTGGCTGAGCCCCAGCCGAGCGGGCAGGGAACGTGGATGTGGATGTAGCGGGCGCCGTGGATCGACATCGCCTTCGCCACTTTGCGCTCGAGGTCGAGCAGGTCGGCGACCGTCGCGGTCGCCACGTAGGGAATGCCGTGCGCCATCGCGATCTTCGGCAGGCTTTTCCCCGTACCGAAGACGTTGCCGGGCTCGGCGCCCACGGCCGGCGTGGTCGCGGTGCGGGCGGCCGGCGGCGTCGCCGAGGACCGTTGCACCCCGGTATTCATGTAGCCTTCGTTGTCGTAGCAGATGTAGAGCACGTCATCGTTGCGCTCGAACATGCCCGACAGGCATTGGAATCCGATGTCGGTGGTGCCGCCGTCGCCGGCCTGCGCGATCGCGCGCACCTCGCTGCGGTTCTTGACCCGCATCGCGGCAGCGACGCCCGATGCGACCGCGGCCGCGTTGCCGAACAACGAGTGCATCCACGGCACTTGCCACGAGGTCTCGGGATAGGGCGTCGTGAACACTTCGAGGCAGCCGGTGGCATTGACGGCGATGATGTTGTCGTTGGTCGCGCGCATCGCCGCGTCGATGGCGTAACGCGCGCCCAGCGCCTCGCCGCAGCCCTGGCAGGCGCGGTGGCCGCAGGTGAGCGCGTTGGAACGATCGATCGAGGCCTGCACCGACCGATCGCGCTCGGAGACCAAGCGGTTGCCGACGGTGTGCGTGCCCTTCTGATAGAACTTCAGCTTCTGGGTGATCTCGTTCATCACGGTCCCTTCACTCCGCCGGCACGAAGCTGCTTTCGCTCGCCAGACGCTTCAGAATGTTCTCCGCGGTCGGGCCGGAGCGGCGCTTCTTGCGCGTGCGATGGATTTCAGCGGCGACGATGCGTTCGTTGAGATCGAGGAAATGGGTGGCTTCCCAAGGTTGGATCACGGCCTGCCGGAACACCCGGTGCAGCGCGGCGCGGGTGATCGGCCGGCCGCCGAGGCCCGCCACGACCGAGTGCACGCGCGGCGCCACGGTCATGTTGCGCAGCGCCTGGTCGACGTTGTTGGCGAGTTGACCGCCGATTCCGACGGCAAAGCTCTTCTCGATCACCACGACGTCCTTGGCGTTGGCGAGCGCCGCACGCAGCGCCGCGGTCGGAAACGGCCGATAGGAGACCAGGGTGACAAGACCGATCTTGATCGATTCCGCGCGCATCTCATCGATCGTGTCCTTGATGGTGCCATTGACCGAGCCCATGGCGACGACCAGGAGCTCGGCATCGTCCGCCTTGTAGGTCCGCAATAGGCCACCCGCTGCGCGGCCGAAGCGGGCCTCGTATTCGGCGGCAAACTTGGGCAGCAGGCTCAGGGCTTGCTGCTGCTTGTAGTGTTGCAGGAAGCGCACCTCGGTGAAGGCGTCGGGTCCGACCATGGCGCCGATGGAAACCGGTTCGCGCGGATCGAGCACTTGCACCGGGTCATAGGGCGGGAGGAATGCATCGACGTCCTCCTGGGAAGGGATTTCGATGCGTTCGACCGCATGGGTGAGGATGAAGCCGTCGACGCATACCATCACCGGCATCGACAGTTCTTCGGCGAGCCGGAACGCTTGAATGTGAAGATCGACGGCCTCCTGGTTGGTCTCGGCAAACAGCTGCATCCAGCCCGCGTCGCGCATCGACATCGCATCGGAGTGGTCGTTCCAGATATTGATCGGAGCGCCGATCGCCCGATTGCCGAGCGTCATCACGATCGGCAAGCCGAGGCCGGCCGCGTTGTAGACGGCTTCCGCCATGAACAGGAGGCCCTGGCTCGAAGTCGCGGTATAGGCGCGCGCGCCCGCCGCGGAAGCGCCGATCGCCACCGACAGCGCGGCAAATTCGCTTTCGACATTGATGAATTCGCAGCGCGCGAGCTTACCCTCGCGGACGAGCTCGCCGATCCCCTCGACGATATGGGTCTGCGGGGTGATGGGATAGGCGCACACGACCTCGGGGCGGCACAGCGCGATCGCCTCGGCCATGGCGTAGGAGCCTTCGATCTGCTTCAGCATCGGATACTCCTCACGCCGCCGTTCTGACGCGGGCGGCGGCGACGGCGTTATGCGCCTCGGTGGCGGCGGCGACGTTGGCGTCGCCGATCTTTCCGGGGAATGCCTCATGGATGGCCTTGGCGACCGAGTCGAGGCGGACCGTTCCGGTCAAGGCCGCAAAAGCTCCGAGCAGGGCCGCATTCGGCACCGGCCGGCCGATGTGCTTGAGCGCGAGTTCGGTCGCGGGCACCGTCACAATATGGCCCGCCGGGAGCTTCGCCACGACCGAATCGAGATGGAGTTCGCCAAAGCTCTTGTTGGTATTGACGAGAAGATAGCCACCATCCTTGAGGCCATGGAACACGTCGACGGCTTTGAACAGCGTCGCGTCCTGGACGATCAGCGCATCGGGCTCCAGGACGGGCTCGCGCAGCCGGATTTCCTTGCTATCGATCCGACAGAAGGAGACGACCGGAGCGCCCATGCGCTCGGAGCCGAAGCTTGGAAAAGCCTGGGCGTGCTGATCCTCGATGAACGCCGCGACGGAGAGCAGCTCCGCCGCCGTGACGACGCCTTGGCCTCCACGCCCGTGGATGCGGATCTGAAACATCGATGGGTTCCCGGTTGTGCCGCAGCACTACCCTGTATTGTCGAAACCATAGACCGATCGCGCACGACACCGCTTTGACGTAGCGCAATTCCGACCTCGGCCGAGGCGGACATCATGCCATGGCCCCCTAGACAGCCCATTGATATTGCTTGGTTTTTTTTGGGGAGGGGGAGGGGGAGTGGCTCCCCTTCGTGGCTACCTATCGAACCATGTGCCTCACCCCGGAACCGCCATTTCGACGTATTTTGGAGGAAATCAAGGCTTGGACCTAAACCAAGCGTGTCCTGACAACATCAGCGTGCCCGTGCCAACCTTGATCAATGAGCCACCTGCGCCTCCATAAAATCCTCCGTCGGCAATGACTCCGCTCACCTCAGTGCTGAGATTATTGCTGCCGACGGTGAACGCGCTCGAACCAAGATGGTAAGTCCCCGCGCCCTCTGGCGCTGGTCGATTCTAGTGTTCGAGGTTATACGAAAGGCTGGTAGTCTCTCTTGCATTCCGCGCCTAACCCCCTTGCACCGCCTCCACATGTCCAAAGCCTCCTATCGCACCTTCGATCACCCGGCGTCCGATCTTACGGACGCCTCGATTCTCATAACCGGCGGGACCGGTTCATTCGGTCGCGCCTTCGTCCGCAACGTCTTATCGGGCAAGCCGCCGCGCCGGCTCATCGTTTTTTCGCGCGACGAACAAAAACAGGATGCGATGGCGCGGGAACTTAAGGACGCGCTGCCTAAGTATTTCGAACTCTTACGCTTTTTTATTGGCGATGTACGCGACCTATCGCGGCTCGAACTCGCCATGCGCGATGTGGATATCGTTGTGCACGCGGCAGCGCTCAAGATCATACCTATTGCCGAATACAACCCGTTTGAATGCATTCTCACTAACGTGTACGGCGCAGAAAACGTTGTGAAAGCAGCGTTGCGATGCGGCGTAAAGCGGGTTCTAGCCCTGTCGACGGACAAGGCGACGAATCCGATCAATCTTTATGGCGCCTCCAAGCTCGCCTCCGACAAGATCATGGTGGCTGCAAACAATCTTTCCGGCACCCATGGCACGCGCTTTGCGGTCGTGCGCTATGGCAACGTGATTGGATCGCGCGGCTCGGTAGTTCCGCTGTTCGAGGATCTGCTTCGAAAGGGCGTGAAAAGGCTGCCGATTACCGATCCGCGCATGACGCGTTTCTGGATCACGTTAGAGCAGGGCGTTGCCTTCGTTTTGTCATCGCTCGCGCTGATGCGGGGCGGCGAGATCTTCGTGCCCAAGATTCCCTCGATGCGAATCATTGATCTCGCGAACACGATCGCGCCCAACCTGCAGCACGAAATCGTCGGGATCCGACCCGGCGAGAAGCTGCACGAGGTGATGATCACCGAGGACGACGCGCGCATGACCGTCGAGCTCGAGGATCGCTATGCGGTTTGTCCGCCGATCGGGGGCTGGAAGCGCGACCATCTCGACAAGCTCGGCGCCAAGCCAGTCGAAGATGGCTTTCGCTATTCCTCTGACCACAACAAGGAATGGCTTGATGCCAAAACGCTGGCTGGGCTTATCAAGAGCAAGGTGGTGTGAGGAGAGGGCTCACTCTGCAGGCGTTGAGCGGAGGCAAAGCTAGTTTTGTCTGACGAAGAACAAAAGAAAATTTTTATAAGTGGTGAAGGCGATGCGTGGTTTGCGCGCAACCGCATGGCCATCGAGAAAACCGTGAAGGACAAATCCGATCCAGTCTTGATGTCGATCAAGGAGCTTTCAGTGCGGCCGAGAGATATTTTAGAAGTAGGCTGCGCAAATGGCTGGCGGCTTGATTTGCTCGCGCGAGAATACGGTGCGAAAGGAACTGGCATCGATCCGTCCGAGGAGGCAATCACGGACGGTCGCCGGCGCTTTCCGGCGCTCGAGCTCAGACGCGGTACCGCCGACACGCTGTCTTTTGCTGACGGTCGCTTCGATCTCCTGATTTACGGCTTCTGTCTTTATCTATGCGACCGCCATGATCTTTTTCGTATCGTCGCGGAAGGCGACCGGGTGCTAGCTGAAGGCGGGCATCTGGTTATTTATGATTTTCTGGTGAACGAGCCCCACCGGCGCATCTATCATCACGATCCGAGACTGGTATCTTTTAAAATGAATTACGCAGCGCTTTTTTACGCAAATCCTGCCTATCA
>JAUSIF010000060.1 GCA_030648135.1 Xanthobacteraceae bacterium | reverse complement strand
GGAGCGCTCGCCGAAAACCATAGCGCGCATGCGCGAGATAATGGTCGCGACCAATCCCACGGGTTATGTCGGCTGCAGCGCCGCGGTCCGCGACATGGATCAGCGCTGGGCCATCCGCGAGATCAAACTGCCGACCCTCGTCATCGCCGGTCGTCACGATCCGGCGACGACGCTGAGGGATGGCGACTACATCGCCGAATCCATCGCCGGCGCCAAGCTCGTCGTGCTCGACGCCGCCCACATTTCTAATATCGCGCAGCCCACCGCATTCAACGACGCGGTCGAAGGATTCCTCAGGAAAGGATGACGCCATGGACGACAAGACCCATTTCGAAAACGGCATGAAGAAGCGCCGCAAGGTGCTGGGCGACGCCTGGGTCGAGCGGTCGATCCAGCGCAAGACCGACTTCAACGCCGATTTTCTCGATCTGCTCACGCGCTATTGCTGGGGCGACGTCTGGCTGCGGCCGCATTTCGACGAGCGCACCCGCCGCATCATCGTGATCGCAACCATGGTGGCGTCCTCGCGCTGGGAGGAATTCCGCATCCACGTGCGCGCCGCCCTGACCCAGGGGGGCTTCTCCAAGGAAGACATCAAGGAGATTCTGCTACAGCAGGCGATCTACAGCGGCATACCGGCCGCCAACACCGCCTTCAACGAGGCCGCCCAGGTCTTGGCCGAGATCGACAAGGCCAAGGCCTAGCCGCCCGCCGCCGCCCGCCCCCGGCTGGCCGCGTCGCGGAAGGATTGCGGCGTCATCCCGGTCTGCTTCTTGAAGAAGCGTCCGAAATGCGACGGATCGGCGAAGGCCAGGTCATAGGCGACCTCGCCGATCGACAGATTGGTGAACACCAGCTCGCGCTTGGCTTCGGTGAGGATACGCTGGCGCAAAAGATGGCCCGCGGTGACGCCGGTCGCGCGCTTGACGTGATCGTTGAGTCGGTCCGGCGTCATGGCGAGCTTGCCGGCATAGAAGCCGATATGACGCTCGCTCCGGAAATGCGTCTCGATCAGCCGGCGCAGCGCCTCGACGGTCGGATCGGCGGCGGCGAGCGTGACCGTGCCCGAGCGCGAACGGCTGGCCGCGAGCCGCGCGACCTCGATCGCGATCAGCGCGAGATAGCAGTGCATGGCGATACGGTGGCCTTCGCGCGCGAGGAACCGTTCTTCGTGCAGGTCCGCGCACAGCGCCGACAGCCACTTGCCGTCGGTCTCGCCCGCGAGCGGCACCACCGGATCGGCCGCGAGCGTCTTCAGGCGCGCGAGCGCCGCGCCCGAACGCTCGCCCAACGCCTCGGCCACGTCCTCGGTAAAGCTCACCACCCAGCCGTCGGTCACCTCGGGAAGAAAACGGAAGCCATGCGCGATGGTCGGCGGCACCAGGATCGCGGCCGACGCCTTGAAGGCGAGCGTCGTAGTTTCGAACATCATCTCTCCGCCGCCGCGCTCGATCAGCAGGATCTGGAATAGGTTGCGGTGCCGGTGCGCCCGGATGGTCCAGTCATGGGCCGACGAGCGCGAGGAAATCCGTTCGATATGGACGAAGTCGAACGCCTGGTCGTCCGGCGGATCGCCGTAGAGATGGAACAGGGGGATGGGAGCGGCGCGAGCCATGGCAAAGCATAGGCCAGCCCGCCGATGAAGGAAAATCGGGTGACGCCAAAAAGAAAGAAGCCCCGCGCACGGGGCTTCTATGACTTGTCGGCAGAAAGCTCAGCGGTTGATGCCGCTCTGCTGCTTATCGCGCTGGCCGCCTTGCTGGCCGATCTGCTGGCCGCCTTGCTGGCCGCCCTGACCCGGCTGCTGCGTCTGCTGGCCGGGCTGCTGAGGCTTCTGGCCGCCCTGTTGCTGACCCGGCTTCGGGTTCTGCTGCTGCTGTTGGTTCTGAGGCTTCTGGTTACCCATTGCATTACTCCATGGAGTCGCCGCCCCATGAAACAACGCATCGACAAGGATTTCGTTCCCGTAAACGTCACCGCGTAAAGACGGAACTATCGCGCAATACCCAAGGAACCAACGCACGACGAAAGAGTTTCTTCAGTATCTCGCCGGGAGAACTGCGATGGGACGATATCTTCTTCTGTTCTTGCTCGGGGTTCCGCTTCCCGTTCTCATTCTGCTCTGGCTGTTCGGCGGTCTTAACTGACCAGCGGCCCGTCACACTTCACGGCGTGAAGCATTACACCTGTTTGTAGGCGCGCTCGTGATAGACCAGCGCCGGGCCCGGCGGCCCCTGCCGGATCGCTTCGACCGCGCAAAAATAGACATTGTGGGAGGCGATCGTCTTCACCTCGAAAATGCGGCAATCAAAAGCAATGATCGCAGATTCGAGCACCGGCGCGCCGGTCTTGAGCGTCATCCACTTGCCATGCTGGAAACGCTCTTCCATGAAGCTGCCGGTGCGGCCGGCAAAGACGTCGGCGATCTTCTCCGCGTCGGCGCGCAGCGTGTTCACGCACAGCACGTTGTTCTGCTGCAGTACCGGCATGATCCGGCTTTGGCGATTGAGGCAGACGAGCAGCGTCGCCGGCTGATCGGAAACAGAAATGACTGCGGTGGCGGTGAACCCGGTCTTGCCGCCCGGTCCGGCGGTGGTGACGACGTGAACCGCGGCGCCCAACCGCGCCATCGCCTCGCGGAACAGCGCCGCCTCGATGGTGTTCAGTTGTCCCGTGCCGGCCGTTTCGATGGCGCCGTCGGGCCGTTGATCGATCCAACTCATGCGCCGAGGGGATCGGACTTCGACCGCTGTTTGTCAACGGTCGGTTGCCCGGCCGCCGAGCATCCGAGCAAAACCTCGATTTGTCCCCGCCATTTGACCGCGCTACACCTTGACCCGGACCGGACCGACCAGCACGGGGGAGTGGGGCGCGTGGACTATTTCCTGCAGCAGCTCATCAACGGCATCGCGCTCGGCTCGATCTATGGCCTCGTCGCCATCGGCTACACCATGGTCTACGGCATCATCGGCATGATCAATTTCGCCCATGGTGACGTGTTCATGGTGGGCGCCTTTCTGGCGCTGATCGCTTTTCTCGCTTTGGTCGCGATCGGCGTCACCGCCGTGCCGCTCGCGCTCTTTCTGGTGTTGCTGATCGCCATGCTGCTGACGGCGCTCTACGGCTGGGCGGTAGAGCGCCTCGCCTACCGGCCGTTGCGCGGCTCGTTCCGCCTGGCGCCGCTCATCTCCGCCATCGGCATGTCGATCGTGCTGCAGAATTATATCCAGATCACGCAAGGCGCGCGGGTGAAGCCGCTGCCGCCGCTCATCACCGGCGGCTATACGCTGCTCGATCACGGCGGCTTCGCGGTGCAGTTGTCCAACATTCAGATCATCATCGTGTTCACCACGTTCGTGCTGATGCTCGCGTTCTCCTGGCTCGTCGCCGCCACCCGGCTCGGCCGCGACATGCGCGCCTGTGAGCAGGATCTGAAAATGGCCTCGCTCGTGGGCGTCGACGTCGACCGCACCATCTCGCTCACCTTCGTGATCGGCGCCGCGCTCGCCGCCGTCGCCGGCATCATGTATCTGCTTTATTACGGCGTGATCGACTTCTTCATCGGTTTCGTTGCCGGCGTGAAGGCCTTCACCGCCGCGGTGCTCGGCGGCATTGGCTCACTTCCCGGCGCCATGCTCGGCGGCTTGCTCATCGGCCTGATCGAGACCTTTTGGTCCGCCTATTTCTCGATCGAGTACAAGGACGTCGCCTCGTTCTCGATTCTGGTCCTGGTCCTGATCTTCCTGCCGACCGGCATTCTCGGCCGGCCGGAGGTCGAGAAGGTCTGAGCGAAGCCCTGCGCATGCCGAACGAGGTTGCAAGCGCCAAGCCGGGCACGAATTTCGATGTCGTGGGCGCGCTCAAGGACGCCGGCCTCGCCGCCCTCATCGCCTTCGGACTGTTCTCGCTGATCCTCGGGTTGCGCACCGAACAAGATCAGATCAGCCAGCAGCTCGCTTTGATTCCGCGGCCGCTCTTGCTCGCGGGCGCGGTCGCCGTCGTCTTCGCCGGCCGCTTCCTGGTGGCGCTCCTCGTTCGCCGCGGCGGCATGATCGATCCCGGCGCTCTCCTACCTCACCGCTTGACCGCGAAACTCGATCGTCTCGGCCGCTTCCTCGCTCCGGCATTGCTCGCTTTCGCGATAGCGACCCCGTTCCTGTTCTACTCCAACCGTTACCTCCTCGACCTCGGCATTCTGGTGCTGACCTATGTGATGCTGGGCTGGGGATTGAACGTGGTGGTCGGCCTCGCCGGCCTCCTCGACCTCGGCTATGTCGCCTTCTATGCCGTCGGCGCCTATAGCTATGCGCTGATCGCGCAACATTTCGGCCTGTCGTTCTGGATCTGCCTGCCGCTCGCGGGAATCTTCGCCGCCTTCTGGGGCGTGCTCTTGGGCTTCCCGGTCCTGCGTCTGCGCGGCGATTATCTGGCAATCGTCACGCTTGCCTTCGGCGAGATCATCCGGCTCGTCATCATCAATTGGTCGAGCCTCACCGGCGGGCCGAACGGAATTGCGAGCATTCCGCGCCCGTCCTTCTTCGGCATTCCCTTCACCGACGACGAGCACGGCTTTGCCGCCTTCTTCGGCCTCGAATTCTCCTCCACCCACCGCGTCGTGTTCCTGTTCTATGTCATCCTCGCGTTGGCGCTCCTCACCAATTACGCGACGCTGCGCCTGCGCCGGCTTCCCATCGGGCGAGCCTGGGAGGCGTTGCGCGAGGACGAGATCGCCTGCCGCTCGCTCGGCATCAACACCACGCACACCAAGCTCACCGCCTTCGCCATCGGCGCCATGATCGGCGGTATCGCCGGCTCCTTCTTCGCCACCCGCCAGGGCTTCATCAGCCCGGAATCCTTCGTGTTCATGGAATCGGCGCTGGTGCTCGCCATCGTCGTGCTCGGCGGCATGGGTTCCCAGCTCGGCGTCGCCATCGCGGCGCTGGTGATGATCGGCGGCTTCGAGCTGTTTCGCGGATTCGAACAGTTCCGCATGCTGGTCTTCGGTGTAGTCATGGTCGCGATCATGGTGTGGCGTCCGCGCGGCCTGATCGCGAACCGCACGCCCTCGGTTTTTCTCGAACAGCGCAAGGTGATCCCCGCCGCCCTGGTGGAGAAGGCGCGCCGATGAGCCGGCCGGTAGAAGTCCCGATCCTCGACGTCGAGCATCTGACCATGCGCTTCGGCGGGCTCGTCGCCATCGACGATCTCTCCTTCGCGGCCAGGCGCGGCGAGATCACCGCCATCATCGGCCCCAACGGCGCCGGCAAGACCACGGTGTTCAATTGCGTCACCGGCTTCTATCAGCCGCACGAAGGCATGATCCGGCTCAGCCATGCCGACGGAAAGGAATTCCTGCTCGAGCGGCTGTTCGACTTCCGCATCGCGCGCGCGGCCCGGGTCGCGCGCACCTTCCAGAACATCCGTTTATTCCCGGGCATGACGGTGCTGGAGAATTTGCTGGTGGCGCAGCACAACCCCTTGATGCGCGCCTCGGGCTTCACCTTGTTCGGAATCCTGGGCCTGCCCGCCTATGGCCGCGCCGAGCGTGCGGCGATCGACAAGGCCCGCCACTGGCTCGACCGCATCGGGCTCGTCGCGCGCGCCGACGATCCCGCCGGCGAGCTGCCCTATGGCGCGCAGCGCCGGCTCGAGATCGCACGCGCCATGTGCACCGATCCGGTGCTGCTCTGTCTCGACGAACCGGCGGCGGGCTTGAACCCGCGCGAATCCGACGAGCTCAGCGAGTTGTTGATCGCCATCGGCCCGGAGACCGGCACTTCGATCTTGCTGATCGAGCACCACATGCACGTGGTGATGGAGATTTCCGGCCATGTGATCGTGCTCGATTACGGGCGCAAGATCGCCGACGGTACCCCCGCCGAGGTGCGCAACGATCCGAAAGTGATCGCCGCCTATCTCGGCGTCGAGCACGACGAGGTCGAAGCGGTGGTCGGAGGGAGAGGCCGATGAGCGCGCCGCTCCTCTCCATCCGCGGGGTCAAAACCTTCTACGGCAACATCATGGCGCTCGCGGGCGTCGATCTCGACGTATGCGAGGGCGAGATCGTCACGCTCATCGGGGCGAACGGCGCTGGCAAGTCGACCCTGATGATGACGATCTGCGGCACGCCGCAGGCGCGCGAGGGAACGATTTTGTTCGAAGGCCGCGACATCACGCGGCTGCCCACCCACGAAATCATTCGCTCGCACATCGCCCAGGCGCCGGAAGGCCGCCGCATCTTCCCGCGCATGACGGTTTACGAGAATCTGCAGCTCGGCGCGGCGGTCACGGGCTTTGCCCATTTCGATCAGGATCTCAAACGCGTCTTCACTTTGTTCCCTACCCTCGCCGAACGCCGCGAGCAGCGCGGCGGCACGCTTTCCGGCGGCGAGCAGCAGATGCTCTCGATCGGGCGCGCTTTGATGAGCCGGCCGCGGCTCTTGTTACTCGACGAGCCGTCGCTCGGCCTGGCGCCGCTCTTGGTGCAGCAGATCTTCGAAGCCATCCGCAATCTCAACGAGCGCGAGGGGCTCGCCATCTTCCTCGTCGAGCAGAACGCCCACCATGCGCTGAAGCTCGCCCATCGCGGCTATGTGCTGGTGAACGGGCTGATCACGCTTGAAGGCGCCGGCCGCGAGCTCCTGGAACGGCCGGAGGTGCGCGAGGCCTATCTCGACGGCGGCCGGCGCCGGACGGAGCAGGCTCGATGACCAGGCTCTATGCGACCGAAACCTTCCTGCAGGTGCTGTTCGTGACCGGCATCATCGGCGGCGGCGCGTCCTGGGCTTCGGGGCGAGCGATCGCCGAGACCTGGCGGCCGCTGCGGCAGGTTGTGCTCTACATGTTTTTGCTCGGCGCGGCGGTGCGCTTCGCCCATTACGCGTTGTTCCAGGGCGAGTTGCTCTCGCTCGCCTCCTATCTTGCCGATACGCTCTATCTTCTCGCCGTCGGCTGCCTCGCCTGGCGGCTGACGCGAACGCGCCGGATGGTGACCCAGTATCGCTGGCTCTATGAGCGCACCGGCCCCCTCACCTGGCGGGAGCGGCCGGGGGCGGCCAAAAACCGCCGTAACGGCTGATGCGCTTTCAAGGTGACTTCCGTAAAAAACCCGCCAAAATGGCGCCCACAAGGATTGCGTCCGTCGGACCCAAGGGAACCGGCGGCCGGTTTTCACGCCAGGGGAGAAGCGAATGAATAAACTATGGTTCAGCGGCCTCGCGCTCACAGCGGGCCTCATATTCGCGGCCGGTGCGAACGCCCAGGACATCCGTGTCGGCGTCGCCGGCCCGATGACCGGGTCGGAAGCGTCCTTCGGGGCGCAGCTCAAGAACGGTGCCGAGCTTGCCGTCGCCGACATCAACGCCGCCGGCGGCGTGCTCGGCAAGCAGATGAAGCTCGAGGTCGGCGACGACGCCTGCGATCCGAAACAGGCCCGCGCCGTCGGCGAAAAGATGGCGAGCCTCAAGGTGCCGTTCGTGGCCGGCCACTTCTGCTCGTCGTCCTCGATCCCGGCCTCGGAGGCCTACGCCGAGGGCAACGTTCTGCAGATCACGCCGGCCTCGACCAACCCGCAGTTCACCGAGCGGAATTTGTGGAACACCTTCCGCGTCTGCGGCCGCGACGACCAACAGGGCGCGGTCGGCGGCGAATATCTTGCCAAGGCCTACAAGGGCAAGAACATCGCCATCCTGCACGACAAGACCACCTACGGCAAAGGATTGGCCGACGAGACTAAGAAGACGCTCAACAAACTGGGCGGCAAGGAGAAGATGTACGAAGCCTATACCAAGGGCGACAAGGACTTCACTGCGCTCGTGTCCAAGATGAAGGCGGCGAAAATCGACGTCGTCTATATCGGCGGCTATCACAACGAGGCCGGCTTGATCCTGCGGCAGATGCGCGACCAGGGAATGAAAACGGCGCTCGTCGGCGGCGACTCGCTCGTCACCAATGAATTCTGGGCGATCACCGGCACCGCCGGCGAAGGCGTGCGCATGACTTTCGGTCCCGACCCGCGCAAGAAGCCGTCGGCAGCCGCGGTGGTGGCGAAGTTCAAGGCCAAGGGCATCGATCCCGAGGGCTATACGCTTTACAGCTACGCCGCCTTCCAGATCTGGTCGCAGGCGGTCGCCAAGACCGGCTCGACCGACGCCAAGAAGGT
>JAUSIF010000040.1 GCA_030648135.1 Xanthobacteraceae bacterium | reverse complement strand
CCATGATCGGCGCGGTCGGCTACGACACCGTCTTCGCCGAGGCGAAGACGCTGGTGGGCAAGTCCATCCATATCCTCGGCCACGACTTCGACGCGCTCACCGTCATTTGCCTGCTCTTGTTCCTGGGCGCCATGGGCAAGTCGGCGCAATTCCTGCTGCACACCTGGCTGCCCGACGCCATGGAAGGCCCGACCCCGGTCTCGGCGCTGATCCACGCCGCCACCATGGTGACGGCGGGCGTGTTCATGGTGGCGCGGCTGTCGCCCTTGTTCGAGCTGGCGCCCACGGCGCTCGCCTTCGTCACCGTGATCGGCGCCACCACCGCCTTTTTCGCCGCCACCGTCGGCCTGGTGCAGAACGACATCAAGCGCATCGTGGCTTATTCCACCTGCTCGCAACTCGGCTACATGTTCGTCGCCATGGGCGTGGGCGCCTATTCGATCGGCATGTTCCATCTCTTCACCCACGCCGCGTTCAAGGCGTTGCTATTCCTCGGCGCGGGCTCGGTGATCACGGCCATGCATCACGAGCAGGACATCCGAAAGATGGGCGGGCTCGCGCTGTTCATGCCTGTCACCTACGTGATGATGGTGGTGGGCACGCTGGCGCTCACCGGCTTTCCGCTCACCGCCGGGTTCTTCTCCAAGGACGCCATCATCGAGGCGGCCTATGCCGGCCACGGCGCGGTCGCGCAATATGCGTTCTGGCTCACGGTCGTGGCCGCGGCGCTTACGGCTTTCTACAGTTGGCGGCTCGTGTTCATGGTTTTTCTCGGACGGCCACGCGCCGACCGCCACACGCTCGAGCATGTGCATGAATCGCCGCTGGTGATGACGGTGCCGCTCGCCTTCCTCGCCTTGGGCGCGCTCGTGCTCGGATTAGGCTTCAAGGGCATCTTCACCGGCGCGGAGGGGGTCGTGGGCTTCTTCCGGGATTCGATTTTCTCCGCCTCCAACCACAAGATCCTGGAAGAAATGCACCACGTGCCGGCCTGGGTGGTGTGGTCGCCGACCGTAATGATGCTCTTCGGATTCCTGGTCGCCTATTGGTTCTATATCCGCGATCCGGAAATGCCGAAGCGTCTGGCCGAGCGGCAGGACCTGCTCTACCGGTTCCTGCTCAACAAGTGGTACTTCGACGAGATCTACGATTACCTGTTGGTGCGGCCGGCGATGTGGCTCGGCCGCGTGTTGTGGAAGCAAGGCGACGGCTGGCTCATCGACGGCTTCGGTCCCGACGGCGTCTCGGCGCGCGTCATCGACGTGACCAACCGCGTGATGCGGCTGCAGACCGGCTATCTCTATCACTATGCCTTCGTGATGCTGATCGGCGTGGCCGCGCTCATCACCTGGTTCCTGGTGCGGGGAGGCCTGTGATGATGACGGGCTGGCCGATTATCTCGGTGGTCGTGTTCCTGCCGCTCTTGGGCGCGTTCTTCATCTTCGCGCTGCAAGGCGAGGACGAGGCGACCCAGCGCAACGCGCGCTACGTCGCGTTGTGGACCACGCTCATCACCTTCGCGGTGTCGCTCCTGCTCGTCACCGGCTTCGACCGCTCGACGGCGGAGTTCCAATTTGTCGAGAACCAGCCGTGGCTCGGCGGCAGCTTCCGCTATCACATGGGCATCGACGGCATTTCGCTGCCGTTCGTGATTCTCACCACGTTCTTGATGCCGGTCTCGATCCTGGCGAGCTTCGACGCGATCAAGACGCGCGTGAAGGAATACATGATCGCCTTCCTGGTGCTGGAGACCCTGATGGTCGGCACCTTCACGGCGCTCGATCTGGTGCTGTTCTACGTGTTCTTCGAGGGCGGGCTGATCCCGATGTTCCTGATCATCGGGATCTGGGGCGGCGCGCGGCGCGTCTACGCCACCTTCAAGTTCTTTCTCTACACGCTCGCCGGCTCGGTGCTGATGCTGCTCTCGCTGATGGCGATGTACTGGCAGGCGGGCACCACCGACATCGCGACGCTGCTCACGCACGCGTTTCCGCGCCAGATGCAGACCTGGCTATTCCTCGGCTTTCTCGCCTCCTTCGCGGTGAAGCTGCCGATGTGGCCGGTACATACCTGGTTGCCCGACGCGCATGTGGAGGCGCCGACCGCGGGCTCGGTGATCCTGGCGGCGATCCTCCTGAAAATGGGCGGCTATGGCTTTATCCGCTTCTCGCTGCCGATGTTCCCGCACGCCTCCGAGTTGTTCGCGCCCATGATGTTCGCGCTCTCGATCATGGCCATCGTCTATACCTCGCTGGTCGCCTTGATGCAGGAGGACATGAAGAAGCTGATCGCCTATTCATCGGTCGCGCACATGGGCTTCGTCACCATCGGCATCTTCACGTTCACGGCGGAAGGCTTGCAAGGCGGCGTGTTCCAGATGGTGTCGCACGGGATCGTCTCGGCCGCGCTGTTCCTCTGCGTCGGCGTGATCTACGACCGCATGCATACGAGGCAGATCGACGCCTATGGCGGGCTGGTGAACCGCATGCCGCTCTATGCGGCGGCCTTCATGGTGTTCACGCTCGCCAACGTCGGGCTGCCCGGCACCTCGGGCTTCGTCGGCGAATTCCTGACGCTCTTGGCCGCCTTCAAGGTCAACACCACGGTCGCGCTGCTCGCCACCACCGGCGTGATCCTGTCGGCGGCCTATGCGCTCTGGCTCTATCGCCGCGTCATCTTCGGCGTGCTGGAAAAGAAGAACCTCGCCGGCATTCTCGATCTCGACCGCCGCGAGATCGCGGTGCTGGCGCCGCTGGTCATTCTCACGATTCTGTTCGGCATCTGGCCCGCCCCGATCCTCGACACCAGCGCGAGCTCGGTGGCGGCGCTGGTCGATCACGCGCGCGCGGCGCTGGCGCCGGCGAAAACCGCCGTCCTGTTGATGCCTTAAGGCGAACGATCCATGCCGATCGCCATCCCTGCCTTCACGCCCGCGCTGCCCGAGCTTTTGGTGCTCGGCGGCGCGCTCGCGCTATTGCTCTTCGGCGCGATCCGGGGCGAGCGCAGCACCGCCGTCGTCGATACGGCCGCGATCGCGCTGCTCGTCGCCGCCGCGGTGCTGGTCGCGCTGCTGCCGGGCGGGCGGATCGAGACTTTCGGCGGCAGCTTCGTGCTCGATTCCTTCGCGCGCTTCATGAAGATTCTGGCGCTCGGCGGCGCCGCCGCGGCGCTCCTGATGTCGCTCGATTTCTGGAAGAAGGAGATCGCCGTCTGGCTAGCAGGCGCCAGCCCTGCCTGGGCCGACGCCTACGAGGTGTTTTGCCGTCATGTGATCAACGACTTCATGCTCACCGCCTTCTATCTACTCGTGGCGTGTTGTGCGACGATGGTCATTGCCTCGTTGCTGATGCCTGAGCCGCTCAAGGA
>JAUSIF010000013.1 GCA_030648135.1 Xanthobacteraceae bacterium | reverse complement strand
GCTCGAACAGCGTGGTCAGCCCGCCGTTCATCACCAGCCCCGGGTAGCCCTCCACGCCCGTGACGTAGCGATGGTCGTAATGGATCCGGTGGCCGTTGAAGGTGAGTGCCGAGTAGCGGAACAGCATCACTTCATCGGGCGTGATCGATTTCGACCAGACTGCATTTCCAGGCGCTGGCTGCGGCTGCGCAGGCGGCAACTTGGGGTCGGGCTCGCCGCGATAGACGATGTCCTGCTCCTCGGTGATCGCCAGTCCCCGCGGGCCCGAGATTGCGGCGCGCACGCTCACGAACACCATCAGGCCCTGGCGGCCCTCCTTGGTGGTGATGCGGGTGATGGTCGAATCCTTGCGCACGTCGTCGCCGACCCTGAGCTCGGCGTGAAATGTTGTGCGCCGACCCGCGAACATCCTTCGCGGCAGGGGCACCGGCGGGAGAAAATCGCCGCGCTTCGGATGGCCGTCCGCGCCGATCTCCGATTGCAGCACCACGCGGGGAAAGAGTATCGAATACCACCCCGGCGGCAGCGGATCGCCTGAGCGGGGCATCGGATCGGATCGGTCCAGTGTCGCCGCCAGCCGGTGCACCGCCGGGATCGTGATGTAATCGACCTGCGATTCGGTCCGCCCGATCCAGTCCCTGAGTGAGTCCAGCTGTGAGTCACGCTGCGAGTCCGGTCCTTGCTGCATTCATCCTCCGTTTCGCCTTATGCAGGTCTGCGCCGACGACCGAAAGCGCAATCAGGCTATCAGCGACTGCAGGCGGCGTATCATTGCGTTCGTCGGATCGAATTCTGGCCTTCGGCGAAGTCTCGGTCAATTTATTGCGCAAGAGTCACGGGTCATGGCGTTGAAGCATTACGAATCCGGAGCCAAGGGCCCGCTCGGAACGCCCGGAGCCATCCGTCACGGGGCGCCGCGTCTAGGCGAGCACAACGCCGAGCTGTTCGGCGCTCTGGAGATCCCGCGCAAGAACATCGAAGCACTGATCAGCCAGGGCATTGTCTGCGATGATGGTCATCGCCCGGGAGCACAGGGACCACAGGGAGAAGCGGAATGAAAATGAATGTGGAACTGCCCGTCTGGCGCTCGCTGCTCTATGTTCCTGTCAACGTCGATCGGTTCGTGGACAAGGCGCACACGCGGGGCGCCGACTGCATCCAGCTCGATCTGGAGGACAGCGTCCCTGCGGCCGAAAAGGAACGGGCGAGAGCCCTGGTTCGCCAAGCCGCCGCGAAGGTCCGCCGCGGCGGCGCCGACGTGATTGTGAGGATCAACCGGCCGCTGTCGCTCGCGGTGCGCGACATCGAGGCGTCGGTCTGTCCGGATGTGATCGGGCTGGCCATCTCGAAAGTCGATGGGCCGTCGCACGTGAGACTCCTCGACGAGCTGGCGGGCGAACTCGAGCAAAGGGCCGGGCTCGCAGTAGGCCACACAAAGTTCGTCGTCATGATCGAGACGCCGCAGGCATTCTTCGACATGCGCGCCATCGCGCAGGCGAGCCCGCGCGTGGTGGGCATGAACATCGGCGGCGAGGACCTTGCGCTGGAGTGCGGCATGCACGCTGACGGCGAGGCGCTGATGCCCGCCAAGCAGCAGATGATCATCGCTGCGCGCGCGGCGGGTGTGATGCCGCTCGGCTTCATCGACAGCGTGGCGGATTTTTCCGACAGTGAGCGCTTTCGCGCCATGGCCCGCCGCTCCCGGCGTCTCGGGTTCGACGGGGCGAGCTGCATCCATCCCGGGCAAGTGAAAATCGTCAATGAGGAATACCGCCCGGGCGAGGAGGAGGTCGCCTATGCACGGCGCGTCATCGACGCCGATCGCGAAGCGAGGAAGGCGGGGCGGGGAGCGTTCCAGCTCGACGGCATGATGATCGACATTCCGGTGGTGGCGCGCGCGCAGCGTCTGCTTGCGCGCAATGAGGCGATCCAGGCGCGCGAGGCGAAAACGCAAGCCGTCATGGCAGCCGGAGGGTGACCGGCGCAGCCGGCAATGCGGCGGCGTTCGCGACAAGGCCGGACCATTCCCTGCGGCGCGGGGCGATCATGCCAGCCGCGAGGCGTTGGAACCGGCGGCAATATCCAAGTTCGAACTGGTTCGTTGCGCGAGGCCAAGTCGGAGATATACTTCCGCGACCGCATCCAGGAGCCAACTTCATGAAAATAGAAACCCTTGCCATCCATGCCGGCTATACACCCGAACCCACGACCAAGGCCGTGGCGGTGCCCATTTACCAGACCACGTCCTACGCCTTCGACGACACCCAGCACGGTGCGGATCTCTTCGACCTGAAAGTGCAGGGCAACATCTACACGCGGATCATGAATCCGACCCAGGACGTGCTGGAAAAGCGCGTCGCCGCAATGGAAGGCGGCATCGCGGGTCTGGCACTTGCGTCCGGGCAGGCCGCGGTCACCTATTCGATCATGACCATCGCCGAAGCGGGCGACAACATCGTGTCGGCGAGCACGCTCTACGGCGGAACCTACAACCTGTTTGCGCACACCCTCCCGCAGTACGGCATCCAGGTTCGCTTCGCCGATCACCGTGAGCCGGACGCTTTCGATAAGCTGGTCGATGGCAAGACCAAGGCCATTTTCGTCGAGTCGATCGGCAACCCGCTGGGCAACATCACCGACTTCGACAAGATCGCCGCCATCGCGCACCGGTACGGCGTGCCGCTGATCGTTGACAACACTGTGCCGACGCCCTATCTGCTGCGCCCGTTCGAGTTCGGCGCCGACATCGTCGTCCACTCGCTGACCAAGTATCTCGGCGGCCACGGCAATTCGATCGGCGGGATCATCGTCGATTCCGGCAAGTTTCCGTGGGCCGAGCACAAGCAGAAGTTCCGCCGCCTGAACGAGCCGGATGTTTCCTACCACGGCGTTGTCTATACCGAGGCGCTTGGGCCGGCGGCCTACATCGGCCGGGCCCGCGTGGTTCCGTTGCGCAATACCGGCGCGGCTATTTCGCCGTTCAACGCGTTCCTGATCCTGCAGGGCATAGAAACACTCCCGCTGCGCATGGAGCGGATCACAGTCAGTGCCCTTGAAGTGGCCAAGTACCTCAAGGCACACAAGAAGGTGACATGGGTGAACTATGCCGGCTTGCCCGACCACAAGGAGCATGCGCTGGCGCAGAAGTACATGGGGGGGCGGCCCTCTGGAATCCTCACCTTTGGCGTGCAGGGTGGTTTGGCGGGCGGTACCCGCTTCCAGGATGCGCTCAAGCTGTTCAC
>JAUSIF010000012.1 GCA_030648135.1 Xanthobacteraceae bacterium | reverse complement strand
ATGAACAGGATGTTGCTCGTGTCGATCTGGAAAAACTCCTGGTGCGGGTGCTTGCGTCCGCCCTGTGGTGGGACGTTGGCCACGGTGCCTTCCAGGATTTTGAGGAGCGCCTGCTGCACGCCCTCGCCCGACACGTCGCGGGTGATCGAGGGATTGTCCGACTTGCGGCTGATCTTGTCGATTTCATCGATATAGACGATGCCGCGCTGGGCCCGCTCGACATTGTAGTCGGCGGCCTGCAAGAGCTTCAGGATGTAGTTCTCCACGTCCTCGCCGACGAAGCCGGCTTCGGTGAGCGTGGTGGCATCGGCCATGGTGAAGGGCACGTCGAGGATGCGCGCGAGCGTCTGCGCCAACAGCGTCTTGCCCGAGCCGGTGGGCCCGATCAGCAAGATGTTGGATTTGGCGAGCTCGACGTCGTTGTGCTTGGTGGCGTGATTGAGCCGCTTGTAGTGATTGTGGACCGCGACCGAGAGCACCTTCTTGGCGTGGTCCTGGCCGATGACGTAGTCGTCCAGCACCTTGCGGATTTCCTTCGGGGTCGGGATGCCGTCGCGCGACTTCACCAGCGAGGACTTGTTCTCCTCGCGGATGATGTCCATGCACAGCTCGACGCATTCGTCGCAGATGAACACGGTCGGGCCGGCAATGAGCTTGCGCACCTCGTGCTGGCTCTTGCCGCAGAACGAGCAGTAGAGCGTGTTCTTGGAGTCGCCGCCGACCTTGCTCATTCCGTCTCTCCGTCCCCTCGCCGGCCCCGCCAGATGGGGCAGCTCGCCCGCGAAGTCTGCTTCCCTTGAAGCATGTTCCTAGCGAAGCATGCTAGCGGCCGGGGGATCAAGATTTCATTAATGCTAATCCCCGAACGCCGCTCCGCCTGATTCCTGGATATTTCCTATGCCAGCCGTATGCAAGCGGTATGCAAACCGGATGCCGATTGCCCCGTGACACGGTGTCATCCGTATCAAGCTGGCTTGGAAAGCGCCGGTGTGAGGAAATATTCAGAATCAGGCTAAAATCAGATATCACGCCTGGGCCCGGGCGGAAAACCCGCTCCTGTGCTTGATCACAGCTGTGTGCGTTCAAGAGCCGCAACCGCCGCATCCGACGCCGGCCGAATCCATCCGCGCAGCGATTCGAGATTGCGATCCCGGCCGGCTCACGCCTTGACGGCATCCTCGACCGGCCGCTTGTCGATCACCGCATCGACAATGCCGAATTCCTTGGCCCCTTCGGGGGTCAGGAATTTGTCGCGCTCGAGCGCTTCCTCGATCGTCTTCAGCGGCTGACCGGTGTGCCTCACATAGATGTCGTTCAGCCGTTTCTTGAGCGCAAGAATTTCAGCCGCGTGCAGCATGATGTCGGTGGCCTGGCCCTGGAAGCCGCCCGAGGGCTGGTGCAGCATGATGCGCGCGTTCGGCAGCGA
The DNA here is from genome assembly GCA_030648135.1 of Xanthobacteraceae bacterium. Taxonomy (GTDB): domain Bacteria; phylum Pseudomonadota; class Alphaproteobacteria; order Rhizobiales; family Xanthobacteraceae; genus JAUSIF01. The sequence continues at coordinate 5,793 of JAUSIF010000012.1, read as the reverse complement.
ATAACGGATGCCCTTGGAGCCCGCCGCCAAGATCAGCGAGCCCATCGAGGCCGCTTGGCCGACGCATAGCGTCGAGATCCCGGGCCGGATGAACTGCATGGTGTCGTAGATCGCGAGCCCCGAGGTCACCATGCCTCCCGGCGAGTTGATGTAGATGGAGATTTCCTTCTTGGGATTCTCCGCCTCCAGAAACAGGAGCTGGGCCACGATCAGCGACGCCATGCCGTCCTCGATCGGGCCGGTGATGAAGATGATCCGCTCCTTCAACAGCCGCGAATAGATGTCGTAGGCGCGCTCGCCGCGGTTGGTCTGCTCGACGACCATGGGCACGAGATAATTGGCGTAGGTGTCTTGCGGGTCACGCATGATCGTTCCTCCGTGCCGGTCTGCACGAATCGTCTGAGGCTAGCATAACCGATCGGCAGAGCCGGACGGCGCGCGGACTTCAGCCCTTGCTCGCTTTGCCGACTTTGGCACTCTTGCGGCTTTTCTTGCCCTTGTCTTTCTGGCTGTCGCTGTCCTCGCCGTAGTGCTCCTCGTCGGAGAACAGTTGCTCGCGGCTCACCGGCTTGTTGGTGACGGACGCGAGCTCGAGCAGGAAATCGACCACCTTTTCCTCGAAGACGGGAGCGCGCAGCGTGGCCATCATCGCGGGATCACGTCGGATTTGCTCAAAAGCCTGTTGCTCCTGTCCGCGGTACTGACGGGCGCGCTCGAGCGCGGCACGCGTCAGCTCGTCGTCGCTCACCGTGATCGAGTTCTTCTCGCCGACTTCGGCGAGGACCAGGCCCAGCCGCACGCGGCGCTCGGCGATCTGGCGGTATTCCGCGCGCGCCTCCGCTTCGGTCGTATCCTCGTCGGCGAAGCTGCCGCCTTGGGTTTCCATCTCCTTGGTGACCGTCTGCCAAATGCCGTTGAATTCCTGCTCCACCAGCGAGGGCGGAACCTCGAACTTGTGGCGCTCGTCGAGCGCGTCCAAGAGCCCGCGCTTGAGCTTGGCGCGCGATACGGCGGCGTTTCCGCGCTCGATCCGCTCCCGCACCTGGAGCTTGAGCTTGGCCAGCGAATCGAGACCCAGGGTCTTGGCAAAGACGTCGTTGATGGCGATCGCGGTCGGCCCGGCGAGGTTCTTCACCGTCACCTCGAATTGCGCCTCTTTGCCCGCCAGATGTTCGGCGAGATAGTTTTTCGGAAAGGTGACCTTGAGCGTCCGGGTCTCGCCCTTTTCGATGCCGACCAGTTGCTCCTCGAAGCCCGGAATGAACTGGCCGGCTCCGATCACGATCGGAACTTCCTCGGCCGAGCCGCCTTCGAAGGTCTTACCGTCGATGGTGCCGCGGAAGGAGACCACGATGCGGTCGCCTTTCTCCGCCTTGCCGTCCTTGTCCGCAAACGGGCGGTTCGCCTCGGCGATCTTGGCGACCGCCTCGTCGACCTCAGCCTCGGTCGTCTCGGCCACCGGGCGCTCAAGCTTGATGCTCTTAAAATCGGCGAGTTCGATCTTGGGCAAGAGTTCGAGCGCGACGGTATAGGCGAGATCGCCCTGCCCCTCCATCACCTTGTTGACCGCCTCCTCCCCCTTGGAGGCGAGCGTGATGCGCGGCTCGATGGCGAGCCTGAAGCCGCCGTCGCTCACGATCTTGCTGTTCACTTCGCTGATCGCCTGTTCGATCACCTCGCCCATGACGGCACGGCCATAGACCCGCTTCAGGTGCGGCAGCGGCACCTTGCCGGGGCGGAAGCCGTCGAGGCGCACGCGATCCTTGATGGCGGATAGGCGCTCGCTCGCCCGCGCGTCCAGCTCGGCGAGCGGCAGCACCACCTGGTATTCGCGCTTCAGCCCCTCGGCGAGGGTTTCGGTCACTTGCATGGTTACATGCGCCTTGCTGCCCAAATTGTCTGGTCGTGCCGACCGGCGCGGAGATGGTGCGGGCGGAGGGACTCGAACCCCCACGACTTTCGTCACGGGAACCTAAATCCCGCGCGTCTACCAATTCCGCCACGCCCGCGTGATGCGCGGGGCCGCAGGACCGGCACCGGCCGTAACGGGTCTATAGCATGCCGAGGTGGCGGAGCAACAAAGGGGGTCCGGCCTCACGCGCTAGAGCTGCGACCATTTAAATCGAGCAGTCGCCGCAGCACCCGCGGCAAGGCTTCCGAGAGGTCTTCCGCGATCAAGCCGGGGCCGATTTCCTGCCCGCATTCCCCATGCAGCCATACCGCCGCACAGGCGGCCTCGAAGGCCGGCATGCCTTGCGCGAGCAGCCCGACCACCAACCCCGAGAGCACGTCCCCAGAACCCGCCGTCGCCAGCCACGGCGGCCCATTGGCGGCGATGGCGGCACGGCCGTCGGGCGCGGCCACCACCGTGTCCGGCCCCTTGAGCAGCACCACTGCGCCAAGGCGGGCAGCGGATAATCTTACTCTTTCGACTTTGGATTCCTGGCGAAGGATTTGCGAGTCTCGGCTGAACAGACGCTTGAACTCGCCCTCGTGCGGCGTGAGCACGGCTGCGGCGGCGGATGAGAGTGCCCGCTTAAGCGATTCAATCGACTCGGAAAAACTCGACAGCGCGTCGGCATCGAGCACGAGCAGCCGCTTCGCCTTCGCCGCCGCCACGACCATGGCCCCCGTGGCGGCGCCGACCCCCTGCCCGGGCCCGAGCAGCACGGCATTGAACCGTGAATCGGCCAAGAGCTTCGTGAGGCCGTGTGCTCCCTTCACGTCCCGCACCATCACGGCGGTGAGGCTCGCGGCCAGCACCGGCAGCGCCGCCTTCGGCGCCGCCACCGTCACCAGCCCCGCGCCCGCGCGCAGCGCCGCGCGCGCCGAGAGCCGCGCCGCCCCGGTGGCATGGGCAGGCCCGCTCACCACCACCGCATGGCCGCGATCGTATTTGTGGCCGTCCAGGCGCGGCACCGGAAACAAACGGCGCCACAGCACCGGCTCGTTGGCGAAAGTCTTGGGCTTGATGGCAGCGACGGTCGCGTCGGAAATTCCGATGTCGGCGATCTCGATCTGTCCGGCATGGAGCCGCCCCGGCAGGAGCAAATGTCCCGGCTTGCGGCGGCAGAAGGTGACGGTCGCGACGGCCTTGACGGCGGCGCCGCGCACTTTCCCAGTCGCGCCATCGATGCCGCTGGGCAGATCCACGGCGACGATCGGAACCTTCGCCGCGGCTACGGTTTCGACCGCGGCCTTTGCCTCGCCTTCGAGGTCGCGCGCGAGCCCGGCGCCGAACAGCGCGTCGACAATGACGCCGGCATCGGCGAGCGCCGCCGCCGAGATGCGTTCGACCGGCTCCGGCCAGAGCTTGGCGGCTTCGGCCGCATCGCCTTTGAGCGCCTCGCGCGACCCCAACAAGAGCACACGCACCCGATAGCCGCGCTCGCGCAGAATACGGGCGGCGACAAACCCATCGCCGCCGTTGTTGCCGGGCCCGCAGGCGACCATGATGCGCGTGCCGAGCGGATGGCGCGCGGCCACGGCTTCGGCCACCGCGCGGCCGGCACGTTCCATGAGCGCACTGCCGGGCGTGCCGGCGGCGATGGTGCGCCGGTCGGCATCCGCCATTTCGGCCGGGGTCAGGAGCTCGTGCATGGGCTAACCTGCGTTCCTTCGCCTGGGTCGCCTTTGGGTCGGACGCCGGACGCTACCTCACTGGTTCCATTCTCAACCGGAAGCTTTGCCATATTCGACCAAGTCATTCCCTCCGGGCTCCGGATGCGCTTGCATATTCCTTATGCGGCATGCACAAAAGCCGGGCATACAGCGCTGTCCGTCCACGCCGAGGCCTCTGGTTTCCGCCTCAATACCTTGAATAAGAATGAACTTTCCGACCGCCGGAAGATGGCACGGGACCTGCTACCCCAGCCCGGGATCAGCGGCATTGGGCGGGACGATGAGCCAATGAGGAAACGCAATGAAGAAGATCGAGGCCATCATCAAGCCCTTCAAGCTCGATGAAGTGAAGGAGGCGCTGCAGGAAGCCGGACTCCAGGGTATTACCGTCACCGAGGCCAAGGGCTTCGGGCGCCAGAAAGGCCATACCGAGCTTTATCGCGGCGCCGAATATGTGGTCGATTTCCTGCCCAAGGTGAAGATCGAGGTCGTCCTCGGCGACGATATGGTGGAGAAGGCCATCGAAGCGATCCGCCGCGCCGCGCAAACTGGCCGCATTGGCGACGGTAAGATTTTCGTTTCGAATGTCGAGGAAGTGGTCCGTATCCGCACCGGCGAAACGGGAATCGACGCCGTCTGAACGGACTTGTACGATTTTTTCACATCACCTCGGGCCCGAGGGATTGAAGCAGAGGGGGTAAGGTTCAATGAAGACCGCCAATGAAGTCCTGAAGATGATGAAAGACAACGACGTCAAGTACGTCGACTGCCGCTTCACCGACCCGCGCGGAAAGTGGCAACACGTCACCTTCGATGTGAGTTTGTTCGACCAGGATGCCTTCGCCGAGGGCGTCATGTTCGACGGCTCCTCGATCGCCGGCTGGAAGGCGATCCACGAATCCGACATGAACCTGATGCCGGATCCGGAGACTGCCTGCATCGATCCGTTCTTCGCCGAGACCACGCTGTCGGTGGTGTGCGACGTGCTCGAGCCCATGACCGGCGAGCCCTATTCCCGCGATCCGCGTTCGATCGCGAAGAAGGCGGTCGCTTATCTGAAGTCGACCGGCGCCGGCGACATCGCCTATTTCGGCCCCGAGGCCGAGTTCTTCGTGTTCGACGACGTGCGCTTCTCCTCCGATCCCTACAACACCGGCTACCGGATCGACTCGACCGAATTGCCGATCAATTCCGGCACCGAGTACGAGGGCGGCAATCTCGGCCACCGCATGCGCACCAAGGGCGGCTATTTCCCGGTGCCGCCGCAGGATTCGGCGCAGGACATGCGCTCCGAAATGCTCGGCGCCATGGCCAAGATGGGCGTCGGCGTCGAGAAGCACCACCACGAGGTGGGCGCCGCCCAGCACGAGCTCGGCATGAAATTCTCGCCGCTCGTAAAGATGGCCGACCAGATGCAGATCTACAAATATTGCATCCACATGGTCGCCAATATCTACGGCAAGACCGCCACTTTCATGCCGAAGCCCGTTTATGGCGACAACGGCTCCGGCATGCACTGCCACCAGTCGATCTGGAAAGGCTCGACGCCGACCTTCGCCGGCAACAAATACGCCGACCTCTCCGACAACGCGTTGCACTACATCGCCGGCATCCTGAAGCACGCCCGCACCATCAACGCCTTCACCAATCCGACCACGAACTCCTACAAACGGCTGGTGCCTGGCTTCGAGGCGCCGGTGCTGCTCGCCTATTCGGTGCGCAACCGCTCGGCCTCTTGCCGCATTCCGCTCGCCTCCTCGCCCAAGGGCAAGCGCGTCGAGGTGCGTTTCCCGGACCCGCTCTGCAATCCCTATCTCGGCTTCGCGGCCATGTTGATGGCGGGCCTCGACGGCGTCACCAACAAGCTCGATCCGGGCCAGGCCGTCGACAAGGATCTGTACGACCTGCCGCCGAAGGAGTTGAAGAAAATCCCGACCGTGTGCGGGAGCTTGCGCGAGGCGCTCGGCTATCTCGAGAAGAACCGCGACTTCCTGACCAAGGGTGGCTATTTCCCGGTGCCGCCGCAGGATTCGGCGCAGGACATGCGCTCGGATATGCTCGGCGCCTTGGCGCGCATGGGCGCCAAGGTCGAAAAGCACCACCACGAAGTGGCGTCCGCACAGCACGAGCTCGGTCTCAAGTTCTCGCCGCTGACGCAGATGGCCGACATGA
>JAUSIF010000007.1 GCA_030648135.1 Xanthobacteraceae bacterium | reverse complement strand
CCCTTGGACGTTCTAGATTTGTTGGATGTCTTGGACCTCTTGGAAGTCTTGACCCCCTTCGTCATCGCGAGGCTCCTGCGATCAGCTTTTCCGCCGCCGCGCGCGCCTCCTCGGTAACTTCCGCGCCGGCGAGCATGCGGGCGATCTCCTCGCGCTTCAGCGCGGGATCGAGCGCGCGCATGCGGGTGGCGACCCGCTTCGCCTTATCGATCGATTCCTTCACCACCAGGAAATGATGTTCCGCTCGCGCCGCCACCTGCGGCGCATGGGTGACGGACAGCACCTGCACCTTCCCTCCCAGGCGAGCAAGCCGTGCGCCGATCGCGTCCGACACCGCGCCGCCCACCGCGGTATCGATCTCGTCAAAAACCAAAGTGGGCGCCGAGCCGCGGTCGGCGAGCACCACCTTGAGCGCCAACAGAAAGCGCGCGAGCTCACCGCCCGAAGCGACCTTCATCAACGGGCCCGGCCGCGCGCCCGGATTGGTGCGCACCCAGAACTCGACCCGGTCGAAACCTTCGGGGCCAGGGGCTGCGGGATCGCTCTCGATCTCGGTCATGAATTGGGCGCGCTCGAGCTTGAGCGGCGCGAGTTCCGCATTGACCGCGGCGTCGAGCGCCTTTGCGGCCTTGCGTCTTGCCTGCGACAGCGCTTCGGCGGCGGCACGGAAAGCCTTCTCGGCTTCGCCGGCGGCGGCTTCCAGCGCCGCCAGCCGTTCGGCGCCGCGGTCGATCGCTTCGAGGTCGGCCTTGAAGCGCGCCGCCACCGCCGGCAGATTTTCCACCGTGGCGCCGTATTTGCGCGCGGCCGCGCGCAAGGAGAACAGGCGCTCCTCGATCTTCTCCAGTTCCTTGGGATCGAAATCGGCGACCACGAGCGCGGCTTCCAGACCCGCGCGCGCCTCCTCGAGCGATTGCAGCGCTTGATCGAGTGCCTTCACCGGCGCGCCCACGAGATCGCCCGCCTCGGTGACGCGCCGCTCCAGCCGCCGCAGCGCCGCCGCTAACGTCGGCACCGGCGAGGCGGCGCCGGCGAGCGTTTCATGGGCGTCGCGCAGATCGTCGGCGGCCTTCTCCGCGCGCATCAAGACGGCGCGGCGGTCGGCGAGCGTCTGTTCCTCGCCCGCCTGCGGGGCGAGCCCCGTCAGTTCCTCGACCGCGTTCCGGATGTAGTCGGCCTCGGCGAAGGCGCGCGCAAGCCGTTCGCGCTCGGACGCCGCCGCGCCCTGCGCTTCCTTCCAGGCGGTCCACAGCCGGCCGGCTTCCGCGGTGCGATCGAGATGGCCGGCGAAGGCATCGAGCAAAGATCGGTGGGTGGCGGAATCCACCAGCGCGCGCTCGTCATGCTGGCCGTGGATCTCCACCAGGCGGCGGCCGACCTCGCGCAAGACCTGCACCGTCACCGGCTGGTCGTTGATGAAGGCGCGGGTGCGTCCGTCGGCGAACTGTACGCGCCGCAGGATGAGGTCGTCGCCGTCGAGGCCGTTCTCCGCGAGCACCGCGCGGGCGGGGTGATCGGGCTGCACGTCGAAGGAGGCGACGACCTGGCCGTGCTCGGCGCCCTGGCGCACGAGCGCGGCATCGCCGCGCGCCCCCAAAGCGAGCGCGAAGGCATCGAGCACGATCGACTTGCCGGCGCCGGTCTCGCCGGTCAGCACCGTGAGCCGGGAGGCCAAGTCGACGTCGAGGCGATCGATGAGGACGATATCGCGGATCGAGAGATGGACCAGCATACGCCCGGAGTTCCCCTTGGGCGCCGGAAGTCTATCTCAAGTGGGGCGAAGGATCACAAGCCGTTGGAAACGGGAATCGCCGCAAAGCGGCTGCTTCAGCCCTGCTTGATGCCGAAGGCGCGGCTGATCCAGGAACCCTTGTCCTCTTGCGGTGGGGCGCCGCCGGTTTGAACCAGCTTGTAGGCGTCCTGGTACCAGGGGCTGTCCGGGAAATTGTGGCCCAGCACGGCGGCCGCGGTCTGCGCCTCGGTGACGACGCCGAGCGCCATATAGGCCTCGGTCAGGCGCATCAACGCCTCCTCGACATGGCGCGTGGTCTGATACTGAGTGACGACCGTCTTGAAGCGGTTGATCGCGCCGGGATAGTTGTGCTGCTGGAGGTAATAGCGCCCGATCAGCATCTCCTTGCCGGCGAGCTGGTCGCGCGCGACTTCGATCTTCTTCCTGGCGCTCTCGGCATATTCGGTGTCGGGATATTTGCGAACCACCTCGGCGAGAGCCTGTATTGCCTTCTCGGTGCGGCCCTGGTCGCGGGTGATGTCCGGGATCTGGTCGAAGTAGGACGACGCCATCAGGTACTGCGCATAGGCCGCGTCGGAACTTCCCGGATGCAGCGCCACGTAGCGCTTGGCGGCCTGGATGGTTTCTTCGTGCCTGTTGACCTCGTAATAGGCGAAGGCCGACATCAGCAGCGATTTACGCGCCCATTCCGAATAGGGATGTTGGCGGTCGACTTCCTCGAATTTCTTCGCCGCGTCGTTATAGTCGCCCCGGTTCAGCAGCGTTAGACCTTCATTATAGAGCTTGTCGGCGGGCTCGTCGGGGAGGATCTTGTTGACATCCCCGGCGCAACTCGCGAGCGGTACGGCGAGCGCTGCCGCCACTGCGAGCCATACCAAGAGGCCCAGTCCGGCGCTGCGGATACCGTCGATAAAACGACGCATGAACCCTACCCTCTAGCTCGGCCGACCGGGGCGCAGCTGACGCGAGCCAGCAGCCTCCGATACCAATGATGAGGCTGTCCCCGCTAGCCCGCTAGCGGTGGAATAGGTCGCGATTGTGGCAATTCGATTAAGACAGGTCGGCGCGGTAGGCAGGGACCGCGACCGGAACGCCGAGATCGGCGTGACCGTGCACGCGGCCGCGCTTGGCCTCGATCACGGTCCAGGCGGAGTGGTCGGCCGCCAGTGCGGCCACGACCTGGGCATTGAGCTTGTGGCCGCCGCAGAAGGAACGGTAGCGCCCGAGGATGGGCAGACCCGCCAGCGCCAGATCTCCGACCGCGTCGAGCGCCTTGTGACGGACGAATTCATCGGGATAGCGCAGACCGTTCGGATTGAGGATACGGTCGTCGGCCAGGCAGATGGTGTTGTCGAGCGAGGCGCCGAGCGCATAGCCGGCGCTCCAGAGCTTCGCCACATCGTTCATGAAGCCGAAGGTACGGGCGCGGGCGAGGTCGCGCTCGAAGGTTTCGCGCGTCAGCGTCGCCGCATAGCGCTGGCGGCCGATCAGGCGATGGTCGAAGTCGATCTCGATCTCGATCCGGAAGCCGGCGTCGTAAGGCAGAAGCTCGCCGACCGCACGGCCGTCCTCGACCCGCACCGGTTTCAGTACCTTGAGATAACGGCGCGGCGCGGCCTGGGTCTCGAGTCCGGCCTGCTCGATCGCCTCGACGAAGGCGGTGGCGCTGCCATCAAAAATGGGCACCTCGCCGCCGTCAACCTCGACGATCACGTTGTCGACGCCGAGCCCGACGAAGGCCGCCAGCAGATGCTCGACGGTCGAGCAAAGCGCGCCGTTGCCGTCGCCGATCACGGTCGCGAAATCGGTATTGCGGACGGCGCCGGGCGTGGCGCTGACGACGCGATGGCGCGAGCCGTTGTGGCTCGGGCGCGAGAAAACGATGCCGGTATTGGGATCGGCGGGAAGCAGGGAGACCGTAGCTTGCATACCGCCATGGACCCCACGGCCCATGAGGTCGACACGTTGTGCAAGTGTAGTCTGATAAGTTGCCCGCATGCCCACTGTCCGGAATCCTAAAGCCGCCTGAATGCGCCTTCGGACCCCTACCCCAACGCTCCCCGTTTGCGTTCTGCCGCGCTCCCGTCGGTTCCAAACAAGGCAAGAACCCGCGCGGCTATTTGTAGTTAGCAAAACGATACTGCTGATCAGTAGAGTCGCAAGTCACGGTTTCTTACCATTTGTTACCGATTCCGGACGCGATCGCGCCCATTTCCCGCCATTTTCCAGCATGCCCGAACCAAAACAAAAGCGCCCGGCCGTGAAGCCGGGCGCCTCTGTGGATATGATTCTGTGGAGAACCCGGCCTCAATTGGCCTGGCGGCGCAGGAAGGCCGGAATCTCCAACTCGTCGTCGCCCATAGGCCGGGTGCGGCCATGCGGCTCGATCCCGGCATAGCGGCCGGCCGGCCGCCTGGAATACTCCGATACCTGCTCGTTCGGACGGCGCTCGGGGGCCGGACGCGGCTCGGCCTCGTTGCGCCCGCCCGGCCGGGCGAGTGTGTGGGCCTGGAACGGCGGCTCCTTCTCTTGGCGGCGGCCGAGCCCGACCTGGGCCAGGCGCTGCAGCAGCGACATGCGTTTGCGTTCGAGCGCGCGGTTTTCGGTGATCTCGCCTCGGCTCGCACGGATCTCTTTCTGGGCCGGCATCGGCAACTCCTCGATTCTCGGCATGCGTGGGGCGCGCGAACCCGGGCGCTCGGGCCGCGGCGGGAGGAAGGGCTGGATCGGCTCGTCCGTATGCTCGGCGCCCTGCTCGTCCGGCATCGGTTCGAAGAACGATGGCCGCGGCGGCAGCGGCCGGATGGTCACGTCGTCGATCGCGGCCTCTGGCGCGAGCGGCGTGTGCTCCTCGTGCGTTTCGTCCACGAACTCCGGCTCGGACTCATAGACCGCATGGACCGCCGGCGCCCGCTGCAGCTCGCGGCGCGGATCGAAGGCGCGCGCCACCGCCATGCGGCCGGCGACCGAGGCGGCATTGAAGCGGGTTCCGCTCGCCGGAATGGCTTCCTGATTCGATGTCACGTCGATGCCGGTCGCCACCACCGACACCCGGATCAGCCCCTCGAGGCTCTGGTCGAAGGTCGCCCCCAGGATGATGTTGGCGTCGGGATCGACCTCCTCGCGGATGCGGGTCGCGGCTTCGTCGACTTCGTAGAGAGTGAGGTCCTTGCCGCCGGTGATCGAGATGAGGAGGCCCTTGGCGCCCCGCATCGAGACCTCATCGAGCAGCGGATTGGAGACCGCGGCCTCCGCGGCGGTGAGCGCGCGCTTCTCGCCGGAAGCCTCGCCGGTGCCCATCATCGCCTTGCCCATCTCGCGCATGACAGTGCGCACGTCGGCGAAGTCGAGATTGATCAGTCCTTCCTTCACCATCAGATCGGTGATGCAGGCGACGCCCGAATAGAGCACCTGGTCGGCCATGGCGAAGGCATCGGAGAAGGTGGTCTTTTCGTTCGCCACCCGGAACAGATTCTGGTTCGGAATGACGATCAGGGTATCGACGCTGTTGGTGAGTTCCTGAATGCCGGCTTCGGCGATGCGCATGCGGCGCTGACCCTCGAAATGGAACGGCTTGGTCACGACGCCCAAGGTGAGAATGCCGAGCTCGCGCGTGATGCGGGCGATGACCGGAGCAGCACCGGTGCCGGTACCGCCGCCCATGCCCGCGGTGATGAAGGCCATATGGGCGCCGGCGAGATGGTCGCGAATCTCGTCGATCACTTCCTCGGCGGCGGCGCGTCCGACTTCGGGGTGCGAGCCGGCGCCCAGGCCCTGCGTCGCCTCGACGCCCATCTGGACGATACGCTTGGCTTTGGAGGAGGTCAGCGCCTGCGCGTCGGTGTTGGCGACGACGAATTCGCACCCCTGCAGTCCGGCCGAGATCATGTTGTTGATGGCATTGCCGCCTGCCCCGCCGACGCCGAACACGACGATGTGCGGCTTCAGCTCGCGGATGTCAGGCGTCTTCAGATTGATGGTCATGGTCGTTACCCTCTCGGCGCCGAAGCGCAGGTTCCCACTCGTCTCGTATCACCCCGGCTGGCGCCGGCCTTTTGCACCGTTCGACTTCAGAAACTCTCCTTCAGCCAACGCCCCACGCGCATGAGGTAATTGACCTCGCCGTGCGCATGCCGCCGCCGCGGCTCGAAATGCTCGCGGACGGCGAATTGCGGATAGACCAAGAGCCCCGCCGCGACGGCGAACGCGGGCCCCCTTGCCTGTTCGGAAAACTGTGTCATCCCCAGCGGACGACCGATTCGTGTGGCCGTACCGAATACGCGTCCGACCAGCTCGGCGAGCCCGGTCAACTGCGCCGCGCCCCCGGTTAACACGATTCGCCGGCTCGCCGCAGCGAGCATGTTCGCGCTCCTCAGCCGCTCGCGCAGGAGTTCGAGAATCTCGTCGATGCGCGGGCGCACCATGCGCACGATCTGCGAGCGCGACACCGCGTTCGGCCCGTCCCGATCGTCGCCGGTCACCGCCGGCACCGTGACCACGTCGGTTTCGTCATTGGCGCCCGCCAGCACGCTGCCCTGCAGCGTCTTCAGGCGCTCTGCCTCGCCGACCCGGGTCGAAAGCCCGCGCGCGAGGTCCATGGTCACATGGCTGCCGCCGAGCGCGATGCCGTCGAGATGGACGCAGTCGCCGCCCGTGAACACGGAAAGGGTGGTGGTACCAGCGCCGAAATCGATCGTAGTGGCGCCGATCTCGGCTTCGTCGGCGGCGAGCACCGCCAGGCCGGCGGCATAGGGCGCGGCGATCAGGCCCTCGACCGAGAGATGGCAACGCTCGACGCAGAGCACGAGGTTCTTGAGCGCCGGCAGATCGGCCGTAATCACGTGCAGATCGACGGCGAGGACGTGCCCGAGCATCCCGCGCGGATCGCGGATGGCACCGAGGCTGTCGAGCGCATAGCAGACCGGCAGGGAATGCAGCACCGCGCGCCCGTCGCGAACCGAATGCAGACTCGCGGCATCGAGCACGTGGCCGATGTCGGCTTCTTCCACCGACGGACCCGGCAGGCGCACGGAAGCGGCGAAGGATTTGCTGCCGAGCCGCCCGCCCGCGACCGCGAGCACGACCGAGGCGATTTCGACTCCGGCCGAGCGCTCGGCGGCGTCGACGGCGCAGCGGATGGCCTCCTCGGCTCGCGCCATGTCGACGACGGCGCCGCCCTTGACGCCGCGGGCCTGGGTTTGGCCGAAGCCGATCAGCTCGATCGAATGGGTGCGGCCGCGCAGCGGCTCATCGGCCGGACGCGGCTTCAGGCGGGCGATCAGGCAGGCGATCTTGCAGGTGCCGATATCGAGGGCGGCCACGACCGCCGCCCGCCGCGGGTTGAGCGGGCGCATGGGCGGAGCGAGCCCGCGGGTAAGAGCGGAGCTCATGTGTCCGCTCCCTTGCGTTTCGGCGATTTTGGTTTGAGCGACGCCGCGCGCGCCTTGGCCGCTTCGTCCGAGAGACGGATCGCGACCTGGTCCGGCACGCGCAGATCGATCACGGTGACGTCGCGGCTGAGGATATGCTTCACCCGATCGAGCGCGGTGAGGCGCTCAAGCGCGAGCGCGGGGTCGTCCTCCGGCAGACGCACGTCGATGCCGTTCTTGAGGCGCAGGTTCCAGCGCCGCTCGGCGACCAGCACGCCCGCGCGCAGCACGGCGCGAATGGCGGGAAAGCGGTCGATGAGATCGATGAAGGCGGCGGCGCGCTTTTCGGCGCCCACACCGACCACGAGCGGCAGCTCGGCGGCGTTGGTTTCGATATCGGACTTAAGCACCGTGCCGTCGCGCGCGATCAGATGCAGCTTTCCGCCCCGCTGCCAGAACGCGAAGGCCTCGCGTTCCTCGATCGCGATCTCGAGCCGGTCCGGGTAGAGCTTGCGGACCGCCGCTTCGGCGATCCAAGGATTGCGCTTCAGCCGCTCGCGTACGCCTTCGGCGTCGATGAGCGGAAGCGAGGAGGTCGCGGTCAAGCCGGCCTGGACCAGCAAGTCGTCGCGGGCGACATGGCGCATGCCGCGGATGTCGATGGAGGCGATCCCGAAGCCCGCCGAGCGGGCGGCGACATCGCCGGCGTCACGCAGCCCGTCGAGGAAGGCTTCGGCATGGCCGCCGCGGATCGCACCGTATCCCGCGGTCGCGGTGAGCAACGCGACCAGGAAGGCGAATTCGAAATGGCGCAGCAAAGGCCGGTCGGAGAGTCGCACCAACGCGCGGCGCAGAAAAAGGGCGAAGCGGCTGGGCGGGGCGAGCTCGGCCGCTCGCGCCGGCCGGAGCCGGGCGTTCAGCGGTCGAGAGAAGCGTCCTCCACGATCCATTTCACCAGCTCGCCGAACGAATGGCCCGCATGGGCCGCGAGTTCCGGCACCAGCGACACTTCGGTCATGCCGGGCTGGGTATTGACCTCCAGACAAACGAGGTCCCCCGAGCCTTCCGGGCGGTGGTCGAAACGGAAGTCCGCCCGGGTAACCCCCCGGCAACCGAGGGCGCGGTGCGCCGTCAGAGCGAGCTTCCGCACCTGTTGGTAAATATTTGGTGAAATTCGCGCCGGGAGAATGTGGCGGGAGCCGCCGGGGGCATATTTCGCCTCATAATCATAGAAGCGGGTGGCGGGCTCGATCTCGATCACCCCCAGCGCCTCTTCCCCCATGACCGCGCAGGTAAGCTCCAATCCGGCCACATAACGCTCGGCCAGCAATCGCTCGCCATAGGGCCAATCGGGGCGGGTCAGCTCCTGGGGCGGATGGACATGGCTCTCGGTCACGATGAAAACGCCGACCGAGGAGCCCTCGGCCACGGGCTTCAGCACATAGGGCCGGTCCATCGCATGCGCCTTGGCCGCCTCGGCGCGCGACACCACGCGGCCTTCCGGGACCGGAACGCCCGCCGCCGCCATCGCGATCTTGGCCGCCGGCTTGTTCATGGCGAGCGCCGAGGCGAGCACGCCCGAGTGGGTATAGGGGATGCGCAGGATTTCCAGAATTCCCTGGATCGTCCCGTCCTCGCCCGGCCGCCCGTGCAGCACATTGAAGGCGGCGTCGGGCTTGAGGCGGGCGAGCACTTCGGCGACGTCGCGGCCGACATCGATACGGGCGACCTTGTAGCCCTGGCGCTCGAGCGCATCGCCGCAGGCCTTGCCGGAGCGGAGCGAAATCTCGCGCTCGGCCGACCAGCCGCCCATCAGCACCGCAACGTGTTTCGATCCGGCCATTTCAGGAATCCCTCGCCGCCCCAATTCGCACGATCTCCCATTCGAGCGCGACGCCCGAATTCTCCTTCACCCGCCTACGCACTTCCTCGCCCAGCGCCTCGATATCGGCGGCACTGGCGTGCCCACGATTGATCAGAAAATTGCAGTGCAGTTCCGAGACCTGCGCGTCGCCAACTGTGAGCCCGCGGCAGCCGGCCGCTTCGATCAGCTGCCAGGCTTTCTGGCCCGGCGGGTTCTTGAAGGTCGAGCCGCCGGTGCGGCTCTTGATCGGCTGGGTCTGTTCGCGCGCCTCGGTGATCTTGTCCATCTCGGCGGCGATAGCGGCGGGATCGCCGGGATCGCCGTGAAACAGCGCCTGGGTGAAGACGAGATCGGCCGGCGCCTTCGAATGGCGATAGGCGAAGCCGAAGTCGGCATTTGAAAGCACCCGCTTGTTTCCCTTGCGATCGACCGCGCGCGCCTCGACGAGCACGTCCTTGGTCTCGCGCCCATAGGCGCCGGCGTTCATGCGAAGCGCGCCGCCGACCGCGCCCGGCACACCGCGATAGAACGAGAGCCCGGCGAGGCCCGCCTGCGCCGCGGCCTGCGCCACCCTCACGTCGGGCACGGCGGCGCCCGCGCGCAGATGATTTCCTTCGATGGCGATGTCATTGAAGCCGCGCCCGAGCCGGATCACGACGCCCTCGATGCCGCCGTCGCGCACCAGGAGATTGGAGCCGACGCCCACCACCGTCACCGGTACCTCGGCCGGAAGCTGGGCGAGGAAATAAGCAAGGTCTTTCTCGTCCGCCGGCGAGAACAAGGCCTGCGCCGGTCCGCCGACGCGGAACCAGGTGAGATCGGCCATCTTCTGATGGGCGATGAGCCGCCCGCGCAAATCCGGCATGGCCCGGGCAAGCTCGGGCACGATGTCACGGGGTTTGGTCAGGCTCGCGGTCATGCGCAGTCCTTGGCGGCGAGCGCGGCCAATTCGCCCGGCAATGCCTGCGCCCATTGGGTGATGGAGCCGGCGCCGAGACAAACGACGTAATCGCCGGGTTTCACGATTTTCCTGACCAGGCCCGCAAGCTGCTCGGGCGCGTCGAGCGCGACCACATGGCGATGGCCGCGCGCGCGCGCGCCCTTCACCAGCGCTTCGCGATCGATGCCCTGAATCGGCGACTCTCCCGCCGGATAAACGGGGGCGATGATCACGTGATCGGCGTCCTTGAAACACGAGCAGAACTGGTCGAACAGGTCGCGCAGCCGCGTATAGCGGTGCGGCTGCATGACGGCGATGACCTTCCCCTTGGTCGAAGCGCGCGCGGCCGCGAGCACGGCCGCGATTTCGACCGGGTGATGGGCGTAATCGTCGAACACCGTGACCCCGTTCCATTCGCCGGTGCGGGTGAAGCGGCGCTTGACGCCGCCGAAATTCGCCAACGCCTTGCGGATGCGGTCATGCGGCACGCCCAGCTCGTGCGCCACCGCGATCGCGGCAGTCGCGTTGAGCGCATTGTGATGCCCGGGCATCGGCAAGACGAGATCGCCGATCTCCTGCGCCGCCTTGCCGTCGCGGCCGCGGATGACAACACGGAAGCGCGACATGCCGCCTTCGAGTTTCACGTCGGCGAGGCGCACGTCGGCCTGCGCATCGGCGCCGTAGCTGACGACGCGGCGATCCTCGATGCGGCCGATCTCGTCGCGCACCACCGGATGA
>JAUSIF010000050.1 GCA_030648135.1 Xanthobacteraceae bacterium | reverse complement strand
GGCGTCGGCCTTCCTCGCCGCGAACAGTTGCCACACGCCGGCGGGACCCGCGGCCTGGGCGTCGACGTCGTTCTTGGTGAGCCCCGCCGTAGCAAGCATCCCGAGCAGGGCGTAGAAGGTCGTGTCCTGATAGGCCTGGGTGGTGACCGTGCGGCCCTTCAGGTCTTTGGGGCCGGTAATGCCCAGGTTGTCGTGTACGACAAGCTGCATCAGCGAGCGGCCACCCAGCACCGCCACCGACTTGACCGGCACGCCGTTGGCGCGCGCGATGATGGGCGTGTCGCCGATCGCGCCTCCGATCGGGGCATTGCCCGCGCCGACCTGTTTAGCGACGTCGACACCGCCCTTGGCGGTGACGAAACTCACCTTGAGACCTTCCTGCGCGTAGTACCCGCGCGCCTGCGCGAGCATCCACGGTCCGAACGCCGGCAGGAACGCCGGAGCGGGCAGCAGGTAGGTCACTTCCTCGAGCGGTTGCGCGCGAACGGGCGCAGCGAGCGCCGCGGCAGCGGCCAGTGCGGCGACCGATTTCAGTAGCCTGCGTTTGTCGAACATGAATGCACTCCTTTCAAAGGGAACATCACAGTTTGTTGACGGCTGATGTGACTGGTGCAGCGGGCAGGAAAAAACCGCGAACCCGCGTGCGGTGATGGCCGCACGCACGGTCCCGATCCCGCGCTCGCCCGGTTACGCAGTCTCGCGACATATCCCATGATTGCGGAGCTCTTCCCCTAGATGCCGAGATACGCCGATTTCACCCGTGCATCGCCAAGCAGGTCTTCGCATCTCCCGGACAGCGCAATTCGGCCATTCTCGACCACATAGGCGCCATCCGCAAGCGCGAACGCGCTGCGAACGTCCTGCTCGGCGAGCACTATCGTCAGGCCGTCTTCCCGAAGCCGCTCGAGCGTCCTGAAGATCAGCCGCGCCATGGCCGGAGCAAGGCCGAGCGTGGGTTCGTCGAGCAGAAGCAGCGCGGGGCGCGCCATCAGGCCGCGTGCTATCGCCAGCATCTGCTGCTCGCCCCCGGAGAGCGACCCCGCCGCCTGCGAGCCGCGCTCCAGCAGGCGCGGGAAGAGTTCGTGCATGGCAGCCAGCCGCTCGCGCATTCCGGGGCGGGCGCGGCGCGCGATCGCGCCCAGGCGCAGATTTTCCGCCACGCTCATTGACGGGAAGACCAGCCGGCCTTCGGGCACCAGCGCAATGCCTGCCTCGACGCGGCGGTTGGCCGGCTCGGCGCCGATGTGCCTGCCCTCTAGCGCGATGGTTCCCGAAGTCAGCGGCAGCAGCCCGGCAACCGCGCGCAGCAGCGTGGTCTTGCCCGCGCCGTTGGCCCCCACCAGCGCCGTGATCCTGCCCTTCGGGGCATCGAACGAGATTCCGTGCAGGATCCCGACCGCGCCATAGCCGGCGCGGATGTCCGCAACCGCCAGCATGTTCATGCTGCCTCGCCGAAATACACGCGCCGCACCTCGTCGCTGGCGGCGACCGCCCCGGGTTCGCCCTCGGCGATCTTGCGGCCCAGGTGCAGCACCACGATGCGGTGAGACAGTCGCATCAGCGCCCGCATCACATGCTCGATCACCAGCAGCGTCAGACCGCGCCGCGCATGAATGCTGCGGATCGTGACGAGCATTTCCTCGACTTCGGCGGCGGTCAGCCCGGCCAGCACCTCATCGAGCATCACCAGCGTCGCACCGGTGGCGACCGCGCGCGCGAGTTCCAGGCGCTTCTGGCCCGAGAGCGTGAGTTCCCCCGCGGGCGAGTGGATACGCCCGGCGAGCCCGACTTCGCCGATGATTTCGGCGGCCGCGGCCTGCGCATCGGCGTGACTGGCGTGCAGGCCGGCCCCGAAGATCGCGGCTGTGGTCACGTTTTCCAGCACCGTCAATCCCGCGAAGGGCCGCACGATCTGAAACGTGCGCGCCAGGCCGCGCCTGCAGATCTGGTCCGGGCGCAGTCCCACGATCGAGTGGCCGCGAAACAGGATCTCGCCGGAACTCGGTGTTTCGTTGCCCGCGATCAGCGCGAACAGCGTCGTTTTCCCGGCGCCATTTGCGCCCATGATGCCGAGGATCACGCCGGCCTCGACATCGACGCTCACGTTGTCCAGTGCGTGCACGCCGCCGAAGTTCTTCCCGAGATTGCGAACCTGGAGCAGGGGCTGGTCCATGCTCATCGCCTCGCGATTGAGGGCCGCAGCAGGCGCCCGCAGATCCCTTCGGGAACGAACAGCACGAAAATCACCAGCAGCAGGCCGAGAATGATCATGTAGAGCTGCGGCGCGCTCGCCCAGAGCATCTCCGAGAGCGTGCCCAGGACGATTGCGCCTATCACCGGGCCGCGCAGATCGTCGCCGCCGCCGATGATCGCCATCGCTATCATCGAGAATGACACCATCGGGTCGAACACCTGTATCGGCTCGAAATAGGTTGCGCGCAGCGCCATCACGCCGCCGACCGCGCCGGGAATCGCCGCGGACAGCACGAACGCAGCGAGCTTGTAGCGGGCGACCGGCACACCTAGCGTCTCCGCGGCTTCCTCGTTCTCGCGAATGGCGCGCAAGCCGTGGCCGAGGCGCGTGACGCGCGCGCCCCAGGCGAGCAGCGTCGCGATAGCGGCGAGCGCGAGCATCAGGAA
>JAUSIF010000391.1 GCA_030648135.1 Xanthobacteraceae bacterium | reverse complement strand
CCTTGATCTCGGAGTTCGCGTTGATTGGAATCTCGACGTCGAATTTTTCCTCGATCACGAATATCAATTCGACCACCGCAAGTGAATCCAGGCCCAGTTCATCGAGCGGATCCGACAAAGTCAGCGAATCGTAACCCCTGCTCTTCTTGTCGGCGATGATCTTCATTATCTCTTTCGCCACATCGGGCATGTAGGGTCACCTTTCTCGCTGCGGGCGCCGACTTCAAAATACATTGCCGGTATAGCACATTGCGTGCAAGCGCTCGGTGGCGATTTTGCCACGCACGTGGGTCAAACCGAGACATGACCTTCGATCGTCCTTCCCGGTCCTTGCAGTCCGACAAGCTCAGGCCGGGCAATCCGCACCGGATTTCCCGCTGATGCAGCGGCTCAATCCTGGGCGAGAAACGGGATGAGCGCCGCCAGCGTCGCCTCCGGATTTTCCTCGGCCAGGAAATGGCCGGATGCGATCGGCTGGCCTTCGACCTTTGTTCCCCAGCGCCGCCAAACCTCGAGCGGATTCATGCCCCCGGCCGGAATGCCGGAGGCGCCCCAGAGCGCGAGCAGCGGGCAGGCGATTTTCTTGCCCGCCGCCGCGTCGGCCTCGTCATGGGCGAGGTCGGTCGTCTGCCCGGCGCGATAATCCTCGCAGGTCGCGTGCATGCGCTTCGCCTCGGAAAAGAAGGCGCGGTAGTGCGCGAGCGCGCGCGGATCGAACACCGAGAGATCGGCTTTTCCGTTCCAGCCCGAAATCTTCCAATCGAGATATTCGCTCGAAGCCTTGCCGATCAGCATTTCCGGCAGCGGATAGGGCTGCGCCAAAAAGGTCCAGTGGAAAATCTTCATCGCGCGCTTGGCGTCGAGCCCGTGCCACATCTCATGGGTGGGCACGATGTCGAGCACGGCGAGGCGGGTGACGCGGTCCGGGTGGTCGAGCGTAAGCCTGTAGCCGACGCGGCCGCCGCGGTCGTGACCGACGAGCGCGAAGCGCTGATGCCCGAGCTTCTGCATCAGCTCGATCATGGCGGCGGCCATGGCGCGCTTATGATAGGGCGAATGATCGGGGCTCGCTTCCGGCGCCTCGCTTTCGCCATAGCCGGGCAGATCGGGAATGACGAGCTTGTATTTTTTCGCGAGCGCGGGCGCCACCCGATGCCACATCACGTTCGTTTGCGGATAGCCGTGCAGCAGGAGCACGGGCGGCCCTTCGCCGCCGATGCGCGCGAAGATGCGTCCGGCAGAAGTTTCTACCGTTCTTGAATCAAAACCCGGAAACAATTCCGCAAGCTTGCTCATCGCTGACTCTCCGAAACCCACCCCCTCACCAGCGCATGTCGGGTAAACCCGACTTGCGCCACTTGAATACCGAACTCGGGCAAGCCCGAGTTCGGAGGATGCCTCGCTTCGCTCGGCATCCCTTTTCCCTCTCCCCCTCCCGTGAACGGGAGGGGGAGAGGGTGGGGAGGGCGAAGCCCGACCGGGTGAGGGGGAGGGAACAGGGTTACGGCCATAACTGTAGGGCGAGTTCAGCGCCCGAGCGCGCGCCAGCCGATGTCGCGCCGGCAAAAGCCCTGCGCCCAGTCGATGAGATCGACCGCTTGATAGGCGCGCGTTTGCGCTTCTTTCAGCGTCTTGCCGGTGGCGGTGACGTTCAAAACGCGCCCGCCGGAAGCGAGCAGGCGGGCGCCGTCGCGCCGGGTGCCGGCATGGAAGATGGTGACACCCTCGATCGCGCCCGCGCGCTCCAGCCCCTTGATCTCGGAGCCTGACTGATAGTCGCCGGGATAGCCCTTGCTCGCCATCACCACCGTGATCGCGGCGAGATCGTGCCAGCGCACGCTCACTTGATCGAGCGCGCCGTCGCAGGTGGCGAGCAGGAGCGTCAACAAATCGTCCTTCAGCCGCGGCATCAGCACCTGACATTCGGGATCGCCGAAGCGGACATTGTATTCGATGAGCTTCGGTCCCTCGGCGGTGAGCATCAGGCCGGCATAGAGCACGCCGCGATAGGGCGTGTTCGCGCGCGCCAGCGCGCGGGCGGTCGGGCGCACGATTTCCTCGAGCGCGCGGTGCTCCAGCTCCGGCGTCATCGCGGGCGTGGGCGAAAAAGCGCCCATGCCGCCGGTATTGGGGCCCTTGTCGCCGTCGAAGACTCGCTTGTGATCTTGCGCGCTCGCGAGCGGCAGCACCGTCTCGCCGTCGACCAGACAAAAAAAGCTCGCCTCCTCGCCCGTAAGTAGTTCTTCGAGCACGACAGGCGCTTGGGCGACCCCAGGCATTGCGAATACTTCGTCGACTGCTGCGAGCGAAGACGAGACTGTTGTTCCCACTACTACTCCCTTGCCTGCGTGAAGACCGTCGGCCTTCACAACAAAGGGCCGATCACGCTTCTGCACGTATTCCTTGGCGGCGGCGGGGTCGTGGAACTTCTCAAAATTGGCGGTGGGGATTTTTGCTTCCAAACAGAGCTCTTTGGTGAAGCTCTTGGAGCCTTCAAGCCGGGCCGCAGCGGCCTTGGGGCCGAACACCTTGATCCCGGCATGGTCGAGATGGTCGGCAAGGCCCGCGACCAGCGGCGCCTCCGGCCCCACCACCACGAGATCGATCTGGTTTTCCTTGCAGAAGGCCGCGACCGCCTTATGGTCCGCGATCTTGAGCTCGATCAGTTCGGCCGTCTCGCCGATGCCGGGATTGCCGGGTGCGGCATAGAGCTTGGTCAACAGCGGGCTGGCGGCGAGTTTCCAGGCGAGCGCGTGCTCGCGTCCGCCGGAGCCGATGAGGAGCACCTTCATGGGGAATAATCCACAGGCTTCGCGAAGGCGCGTTGATGTAGCATAGATCGCGCAGCGTTACGGAGAGAGCATGGCCGCGTCCACAGAAGCGCGCACCAATTTACCCGAGCTGACCGTCTCGGAGCTTTCCGCCGCGCTCAAGCGCACGGTCGAGGAGACCTATCCCTATGTGCGCCTGCGCGGCGAAGTGCTGAATTACAAGGGGCCGCATTCCTCGGGTCACGTCTATTTCAGCCTCAAGGACGAAGGCGCGCGCATCGACGCGGTGATCTGGAAGGGGGTGTTCGGGCGCCTGCGCTTCAAGCCCGAGGAAGGCCTCGAAGTGGTGGCGACCGGAAAGATCACCACCTACCCGGGGAAATCGAGCTATCAGATCGTGATCGACGTGATCGAGCCCGCCGGCGTCGGCGCGCTGATGGCGCTCCTGGAAGAGCGCAAGAAGAAGCTCGCCGCCGAGGGCCTGTTCGACGAGAAGCGCAAGCGGCCGCTGCCGTATCTCCCACGCGTGATCGGCGTCGTCACCTCGCCCACCGGCGCCGTCATCCGCGATATTCTGCATCGGCTTTCCGACCGCTTTCCCCGCCATGTGCTGGTGTGGCCGGTGCGCGTACAGGGCGAGACTTGCGCGGCGGAGGTCGCCGCCGCCATCGCAGGCTTCAATGCGCTCACGTCCGGCGGCGCCATCCCGCGCCCCGACGTGATTATCGTGGCCCGCGGCGGCGGCTCGCTCGAGGATCTCTGGGGCTTCAACGAGGAGATCGTGGTGCGCGCGGCGGCCGCGGGCAAGATTCCGCTCGTCTCGGCGATCGGCCACGAGACCGATTTCACGTTGCTGGACTTGGTCGCCGACCGCCGTGCGCCGACGCCCACCGCCGCCGCCGAGATGATCGTGCCGGTGCGCAGCGAATTGCTCGCCCAGACCGGAGATTTTGCCGCGCGCCTCATCGGCTCAGCGCTCCGCCTGATCGAGCGTTTGCGCGGCGACGTCCGCAGCCTGGCCCGCGCTCTGCCAGCGGCGGACGCGCTGTTGGCGCTGCCCCGCCAGCGGCTCGATGCCGTCGGCGAGCGCCTGCCGCGCGCGCTCCGGGCGAACGCCCATGCTCATCGCGTCCGCTTTGAGCGCACCTCCGGGCGCCACAGCCCACGGATGCTGCGTTTGCAGATCGTCCATGCCCGCGAGCGAATCGGCTCGTTTTCCGAACGTGC
>JAUSIF010000048.1 GCA_030648135.1 Xanthobacteraceae bacterium | reverse complement strand
GCCGAAGTGCGTCGTGTCGGACGTGCGCATGCCCGGTCTCACCGGCATGGAACTGCAGCAAGAACTCAAGAAGAGAGATACCGCCGTGCCAGTCATCCTCATTACGGGCCATGGTGACATCGGCATGGCAGTAAACGCCATTATGGAAGGAGCCTTCGACTTCATCGAGAAACCCTTTGACGACGAACGTCTCGTGGCGAGCATCGCGACTGCAATCGAAAAGGGACAAAAGGTGCGTATCGAGCAGAGTGAGCGCTCCGACCTCGAAGTCCGCCTATCGGAGCTCTCGCCCCGTCAACGGGAAGTAATGGATTTGGTGGTTCAGGGGCTTGCGAACAAGGAGATCGCGCGACGTCTCAATATCAGCCCGCGCACCGTGGAAAATTATCGCGCTTGGGCGATGGAGAAGATGGGCGCGAGCAATCTCGCTGATCTGGTCCGCAAGGTGCTGATGCTTAGCGACGGAAAGTCCTAGCCCGAAAATCGACGTGCCGCCGAATCCGGATGAGTGAGCAGATGTCCGATTTTGGCAGATACTGTTGCAAAAGTCGGCGGTAAGCGCCTGGACGCAACTATCGAATCCAAAAGGCGCGCCACTTGAATCAATCTTGCGCGGCCTGCTGGTTCGTTGAATCAAAATTGCTTCACGACGCGCTGAAAATCGTTTTGCAACAGTATCGGCACAAAGCGGACACTAAACTCTGAGGTAATTTTTCAGTTTACATTATTGCCAAGCGAATGAATCACACAATCAACCTGTACGCCGGCACGGTCAGAAACTCCTCGATGTCGAGCGCCAGCGACATCTCGGTGAACAGCTCGATCGCGTCCTCGAAGCGGCCGGCGTCGTAGGTGGTGGGGCCCACCGCCTGCCGCAGTTTCTCAAAGCGCATCGCAAAAAAAGCGCATCGCCGGGCGAGTAGCCGACTTTAGGCAGGCTGCGTAAACTTGCCTGCCCGGCGACGGCGTCTAGCTTAGCGGCAGGCCCGCTCAGGCGGCGCTTTCGTAACCCGCCGGCCGCGGCTGCTGCGGCTCGGAATCGTTGGCGCCGGTCTTGCGCATGCGCGCCGCCGCCTGGTCGCGGCGGCCCTGCGCCAAATCCTTGCGCGCGGATTCCAGCGCCCCTTCGGCCAGGGTCCGCTCCGTGCGCTCGCGCTGCAGCGCGGAGTTCAATTCCTCGATCCGCTTCTCCACGGTGAGCCGAGTGTTGTCCCGCTCGGTTTCGAGGAAATAGACCCGGTCGTTCAACTGCTTCACGCGCTCCTCGCTGCGGGTCTGCATGTTGTCGCGGGTGCGCAGCGCCCGGGCGACGGTCGCCGCGTTCTCGGAGAGCTTCGCGTGCGCCTGTTCGAGCTCCTTGACCTGGGCCTCGCGCGCGCCATGCGCGGCCTCGATCTCGCGCAGCTTGCTCTCGATCGTAGTGCGCAGGAAGGTCGCCTCGGCCAGGCGCCGCTCGTAGGAGCGGAGCTCCTCCGCGCGCGCCTTGGCGGCTTCGCGCGCCTCGTCGAGCAGCTTGTCGGTGGTCGCCGCGCGCGACTGCAAGGTCTCCAAGCGCAGGCGCTGGGTGGTGATCTCGTTTTGATGGCGCTCGTTGGCCTCGTCGAGCGCGCCGGCGAGCCGGGCGCGCTCGGCGCTCGCCTCGGCAAGGTTGGTCTCGGTCTGCCGCAGCCGCGTCTGCATGACGGCGAGCGCGTTCTCGGCCTCGAGCACGCGGCGGGAGATGCGCGCGGATTCGTTGTAGGTCTGATCGAGCGAGGCGCGCAGCGAGATTTTCTCCTGCTCCGCGACCTGGAGATTCTGCCGCAGCATGTTGATATCGGATTCGAGCGCGACGATGCGCCGGTCGGCGTCGGCCAGCCGCTCGCTCAAGCCGCGGTTCTTTTCGCGCGCGGTCGCCTGCTCCTTGGTCTCCTGCAACAGGCGGCGCTCCAGATCCGCGATCTGCAGGCGGCGCGCCGCGAGCTCCGCCGCCTGGTCGGCATTGGAGAGCTCGGCCGCGTGCAGGCCCTGTTGCGCGACCACGAGATCCTGGCGCAAGCGGGCGCACTCGCCCTCGAACTGCGCGGCCTTCTTGCCGAGATCGGCGGCTTCGGCGCGCAGCTTGGTGTTCGCCGCCCGCGCCTCGCCGAGCAGGGTCTGCAGATTGATGTTTTTGGTCTTTTCCTCTTCGATCGCGCGCAAGGTATTGGCGACGGGATCGACCAGCTTGTCGAAGGTCTGCTTGATGGTTTGCAGCTCGTCGATCTTGGAGCCGGCATCGACCAGCAGATTGCGGACCATCTCGTTGGCCTCGCCGAGCTGGGAGACGATCGGGCGAAACAGCTCCTCGTCGAATTCGACGACGCCGTCCGCGGTTTGATTCGGCCCGGCCGCGGCTGCTTCGCTGGCGGCGCCGGTGTTCAGGCCCAATAAGCGCCCGAATGTGCTCATGAATCGATCCCCCTGGGCCGATCCGCCCGCCCGAGGCGACGCCGAATCACCTACACAAGAACCTACCGCGTTCCGCTGCTTGGCTAAATAAGAAAGCTTATTCTGCGGGTTGTTGCGATCGCCGCCGGACGCCCCTAGAGCCTTATTCGTTTTGATGGAATCAGAGTCGGGCTCTAGCTTTTTGTTTGAGCATGATCTTTTCCGAAAACCGGTTCCCACTTTTCGGGATCATGCTCTAAGTCGCGGCGTCACTCACGATCGCCGGACGAATGAATCACACAATCAACCGATACGCCGGCACGGTCAGAAACTCCTCGATGTCGAGGGCCAGCGACATCTCGGTGAACAGCTCGATCGCGTCCTCGAAGCGGCCGGCGTCGTAGCTGGTGGGGCCCACCGCCTGGCGCACCTTCGCCATTTCGTCGGCCAAGATCGCCTGGAACAAATCGGGCGTCACCTCGCGGCCGTCGGCGAGGCGGGCGCGATGATAGAGCCACTGCCACACCTGCGCGCGGCTGATCTCGGCGGTGGCGGCATCCTCCATCAGGTTATAGAGCGGCACCGCGCCGCGGCCCTCTAGCCAAGCCTCCAGATACTGGATGCCGACGCGGATGTTGA
>JAUSIF010000378.1 GCA_030648135.1 Xanthobacteraceae bacterium | reverse complement strand
GCTTGCCCCACCATGACTCGCAACCGATCCAGGGTGTCGCGCTTCACCCGCGCCGGCTTCAACTGCTTGATGCACCACGAGAGGTCCATGCTGATGCCGGTAAGCGCCCCGCCCAGGCTGTCGTGGACGTCGCGCGCGATGCGCGCGCGCTCCGATTCGAGCGCCGACTGCATATGCGCGGTAAATTCGCGCAACTTCGCATGCGCCGCCCGCGTCGCCCGCTCGGCCTGCCGGTGTTCGGTGATGTCGAGCAGCATCGCATAATAGCCGCGAAGCACGCCCTCGGGCGACATATCGGGTACGCGGTGGATCTCGATATGACGGATCCCGCCGGTGGCGGTATGCTCCTCGCGGTGCAACAGGGTCGGCTTGCCGGCCTTGACGAGATAAATGCTCGGGCGGATCACCCGGTAAGTGTTGTCACCGGCGATCTCCCGTAACGTTTTGCCGATCACGCCCTGCGGGTCGAGGCGGTGGAACTCGCAGTATGCGGCGTTCGCGAAGCGGCAGATCAATTCCGCGTCGAAGTAGGCGATCATCGCCGGCACGTTCTCGGTGACCAGGCGCATGAGATGTTCGCGCTCGCGCAGCGCCACTTCCGCCTGCTTGCGCTCGGTGACCTCGTTGAGGGAGAAGACCAGGTATTGGACCTCACCCCGCTGGTCGAGGACAGGAACCAGCGTCCAGTCCCAGTACGTCACCTCGCGTTCGGGCTGATCGGGAAAAACGAACGGTCTGGCGAATGTTTCAAAGGGACGCTTGTCGCGTACGACCTCGTCAAAGATAAGCTTTGCGTCCGAGGGGTACATGTCGAAATGGTTGCGGCCGGCGAACTCGGCAATGTCCTTCCGGCATACCCGGGCATAGGCATCGTTGACCCGGATGAAGTTGAAATCCCGATCGAGGATGGCGAGACAACTGACGCTATAACTGAAAACCGCCTCGGTCAGCCTGGACTGGGCGGCCGCCGCCTGTTCCGCCCGCTTGCGCTCGGTGATGTCGCGGATTATGGCCGCAGTGCCGATGGTGTTGCCGTTGCTGTCCCTGATCGGAGATACGCTGAGCCCGACGTCGATGCGGCGTCCGTCCTTGGTGATGCGCACGGTTTCGAAGTACGGCACCGATACACCCGTTCCGACCAGCCTGCGAATTTCCATGGCCTCTTGTCGCATGTCAGGCGGATAATTAGCCGCCAAATCGCGGCCGATGGCCTCAGCCGCGGTATAGCCCAGGATGCGCTCGGCCGCGGCATTCCACGAGATGATCGTGCGATCGCGTCCGCGGCCGATGATGGCGTCGTTCGAACTTTCCACGATCGCCGCAAGTCTCGCCTGTGCCTCCTCGTTCTCGCGCAACTGCCGGAATGCTTCCATTTGCGCGTCGAGCATACGGTTCAGTTGCGCGGCGACCTCGTCAAGCTCATCAGGCCGGCGGCCGGCGGCGCGCGCCAATATCAACGGTGACGCGCGCCCGCGCAGGTCGAGACCGCGCAAGTATCCGGCGATGGCAAGCAGATGGCGGTTCACCAGCCAGTGAAAGAACGCGAACGCGAATCCGGCCACCAGGAAAGTCTTAAAGGCGTTGCTCGCGAGAATGATGAAGACCCGCTTGGCCAACTCGCGATAGACCGTATCGAGACCGGCGACAACCGTCAACGTCCCGATTTCGAGCGTCTGGCCGCGATGGACGTTAGTCAGCGGATATTGCCGCTCGATTATCTTGCTGGAAACGCGGCGTCCCGCCTGCGCCAAGATTCTGTCGCCCTCGCGCACTACGACGTACTCGAGGTTAGGCAGATGCACGACGCCCTCGATCTGCAGTCGGAGCTCGGCCTCGTCAGTGGTCCACAGCGACTGGGACAAGGATTTCAGGTGCACTGCATCGATCTGCCGAAAATCACCCTCAATGATCTCCAGCTCGCTACGATATTCGCCGTAGAGCTGGAACGCGGTGAGGCACAGCGTGATTGTCGAACTGACGAGAATGATCGCGACGATCAGCCGCCGCGCGAGCGGCGAGCGCAGCGATGCCAGGTCCGGAACGTAACGTTTCACCGCAGGCTCCCGTCAGAATAGGGCAGGAGTTTCTCCCGATAGGCCCGTTGATAGTAGCCATCCCGTTTCATTGCACGCAGCGCAGACGCGAGCGCGGACACCTGCCCGGCGTGGTTCTGGTGAAGATAAATGAACGTTTCCCGGATGAAGAGCGGTGGCTCGATGACCCGCACGCCGTTGATTGCGTGCTCCTTGAGGTACGCACGACCCATATGGAGCTCGTACAACGCCACGTCTATGCGATCGAGTTGCAGCAGGCGAAACAACTGGTCGGGATCGTCCACTTTGATCACGTCTTTGGACCCGGCCAATTCGCGTTCGTAGATCTTCCAGCCACGGATGACTCCAACCGTGCGCCCGTCGATCGCTTCGAAGCGCCCCGGGATCGAAGCGTCCTTGCTGAAGGCAGCGAAATGCCATTCACCCAGTTTCTCCGGCACGCGGATCAGATTCGGGTACAGCGCCTCGATGCTGGAAAGGCGGTTCAATTCGCCGTCCGCGAGGCCGCTGTTGGAGAGCAGCAATGCGCGCTCGGCAGGCAGCTTTACGAGACGCAGCTCGAGGCGAGCCCGCCGGAACGCTTCGATCGCGATGACGTCGAAGAAGCCGGTTCGTTCCGTATTTGAATAGGGCGAAGCGTTCGCCTCGTTGAGGACCAGCACGCGCGATTCGGCCGCCAGGCTGATCGAGAAATACAGCATTAATGCCAGCGCTGCCAGCAGCGCCCGGCCGCATTCAATACGCAAGCGATAGGATAGATCACGGTGCCTGCAGTTCATCGGGGCGGCGGCCGGTGCAAGTCAGGTCATAGAAACTGTTTCAAATCGGGCCGGTCGGGCCGCGGCAGCCATTGCTCGATTCGCCGTGAAACCGAAAGTAATTCCGCGTCATGGCCCGGCTTGCACATGATCTGGATCGCGGTTGGCAGCTTGCCGCCGACGGTTGGAATGGGTATTGAGATGCCGCATTGCCCGAACAGATTGCCGGGGCGCGTGTTGCGGGTGCTTTGGTGCGTCCATGCGACGGCTTTTTCTACGGTGCGGTACTCATCCACGGGCACGGCAGTATCAAACGTGGTGGGAGTAATCCAGCCGTCCAGCCCCTGCATCCGGTCAACCGCGATTTGGCGCAGAACCTGCTGACGATTGCGCCGCCGCACGTAGTCGACGGCCGATGCTTCAAAAGCCGCGTGCAAGCGGCTCCACACTATCGGATCAAGCAGGCTCTGTCCCGCCGCAACGCGCTGCGTGCCCAGATGCGCCAGCAGCTCGACCGGCATCATAGGCACGAGAACATCATTGGTTTCGGCGGCTTCGGGAACTTCCATGGACACGATTTCCACGCCCGCGGAATCCAGAGCATCTAAAGCTGCTGCAACGGATGCTCCCACCTCTGCGCTCAGGCCTTCAAAATAGTGATTGGCCGGCCGTCCCAGGCGCACGCCCTGCGGCGGACGAACGCCGGGTACGTCCGTGCCCGTCAGCGCCGCGAACGCGATGGCGGCGTCCTCCGCCGAATGGGCAAACATGCCGATCGAGTCAAACGTCGGCGACAGCGGAAAAACGCCGTCCAGCGGCCATACCCCCGCGGTAGCCTTGAATCCGAACACGCCGCACAGCGCCGCCGGTTGGCGTACCGAGCCCCCCGTGTCGCTGCCAACTGATAGAGCGCA
>JAUSIF010000376.1 GCA_030648135.1 Xanthobacteraceae bacterium | reverse complement strand
CGCGGCACTACCAGGTGTTCGCCGACGCCTTCGCCGACGGACCTTCGCTTGTCTGTTACGCGCTGAAGGCGAATTCGAACCAGGCTGTGGTCGCGACACTGGCGCGTCTCGGCGCCGGTGCCGACATCGTTTCCGCGGGCGAACTCGAGCGTGCGCTCAAGGCCGGCATGCCCCCGGACAAGATCGTGTTTTCGGGAGTGGGCAAGACCGGCAAAGAAATGGCGGCCGCGCTCGAGACCGGAATCTTCTGTTTCAACATCGAGAGCGAGCCAGAGCTATCTATGCTCTCCGAAATCGCGACCGCCATGGGCCGGAGCGCGCCGGTATCCGTGCGCGTCAATCCCGACATCGATGCGAAGACCCATGCCAAGATCGCGACCGGCAAGGCCGAGAACAAGTTCGGCGTACCGGTTTCGCGCGCGCGCGAGGTCTATGCGCACGCGGCGAAGCTCAAGGGCATTCGCGTCACCGGCGTCGATATGCATATCGGCAGCCAAATCACCGAGCTTGAGCCATTCGACAACGCAGCTGCACTCCTCTCCGAGCTCGCCCGCGATCTCATGCGCGAAGGTCATCGTCTCGAACACATCGATTTTGGCGGCGGGCTCGGCATCCCCTATCGGTCGGATGATGATCCACCGCCGCTGCCGGCCGCTTATGCGGAAGTAATCAAGCGCCATACGCGAGGTCTCGGCCTCAAGCTCGTGTTCGAGGTCGGGCGGCTGATCGTGGGCAATGCCGGCGTGCTGGTGACGCGGGTCATCTACGTCAAGAAGGGGGAGGCGAAGACATTCCTGATCGTCGACGCCGCCATGAACGACCTGATCCGGCCTACGCTTTACGAGGCCTATCACGAGATTCGACCCGTCCGCGCCGCGCGACCTGATTCAGCTTGGATCGTTGCCGACGTGGTCGGGCCGGTGTGCGAATCAGGGGATTATTTCGCCCTCGAACGGCGCCTGCCTGCGCTCGCGGCGGGTGATTTGCTCGCGATCATGACCGCAGGCGCCTATGGAGCGGTTTTGTCCTCCACCTATAACACCCGCCCACTCGTGCCTGAAATACTCGTGCACGGTAAGGATTTCGCCGTGATCCGCCCGCGCCTTGACGCGGCGGCGGTCATTGCCCTCGACCGCTTGCCGCCGTGGCTTTCCTCCTGATCGTGCTGGCGCCCTAGAACCGCCATGCCGGGTGGATGGACTCTGGCATGGACCCCTCACCGTCGATAAAGTGTCGTCGTACGATGGAATCACAGGAACCCGGTCGTGAGCGTGCCACCTGAGACGAGCGAGCGCGACGAGTCTTCCCGGAGCGTCGGCGAGAACGCGCTGCGGCTCTTGACGGTCGCACTCGCACACGCGTGGCAGGCGCTGCTGTGGGAACGGCTGTGGCCCGTACTCGCTGCAGCCGCCGTCGGTGCGGGTATTTTCCTTGCCGCCTCCTGGGCCGGCTTCTGGATCTCGCTTCCCCCGCTCGGGCGAATCGTCGGCCTTGCCCTATTCGGTTTCATTCTGCTGGCGAGCCTCATTCCGGTCATGTGGCTACGGCTTCCGCGCACCGCCGATGCGCTGCGCCGACTCGACTATTCGTCGGGCCTCGCTCATCGCCCGGCCACGGCGATCACCGATATGCTCGCCACCCGCGCCGACGACCCGGTAGCGGATGCGTTATGGCGCACGCATCGTGCGCGCGCCGCCGAGACGGCGCGTAGGCTGCGCGCCGGATGGCCCAGACCGCATCTTGCCGCTCGTGATCCCTATGCCCTCCGGGCGCTGGTGTTGCTCGCCGTGGTAGCGACCTTCTTCATGGCCGAGGGTGAGCGGATGAAACGCATCACCGCAGCTTTCGACTGGACCGGCGTGATCGCGCCGCGGCTCTACCGTGTCGATGCTTGGGTGACGCCGCCCGCCTATACCGGTCGTCCGCCGGTCCTGCTTCCCGGCATACGTCACGATCAGCCGGCGCCTGGAGAGACGGCGGCGATCTCGGTCCCGACCGGAAGCGAGCTCGTCGTGCGCGCAACCGGTCTTCGTTCCGTCGACCTCTCAATGACGGCTGGCCTCATCGAAGAGAAGAACGATTCTCCCACCGGTGTCGCCGAAGGCGGCATCGAACGGCACTTCCGGATCGGCGACAACGGCTCTCTCACGGTCCGTGGTCTGCCGGCGGGCTCCGTGATCTGGGGCTTCCGGGCCGTTCCGGACCGCGCGCCGGTCATCAGCCATACCCGCGATCCGCAGACCATCGGCCGCGCCGGCCTCTCCCTCAGCTACCGCATCGAAGACGATTATGGAGTGGTCTCGGCCGAGGCGCGCTTCACCCGTAAGGCGGGTCCGGCACGGGAAGGTGCTCCCGCACCCCGTCCGCTGGTCACGCCGCCCGACTTCGCACTCTCGCTGCCGCAGGCACGCACACGTGCGGGCGTCGGCCAGACCACCAAGGATTTGACCGAGCATCCCTGGGCCGGCGCGACCGCAACCCTCGTGCTCGCCGCCCGCGACGAGGGCGGAAACGAGGGCTTGAGCGAGCCGCGCGAAATCCGCCTGCCGGAGCGTCCGTTCACGAAACCCCTGGCGCGCGCGCTCGTCGAGCAGCGTAGCAACCTCGCTCTCGACGTCCATGCGCGCGAGCGGGTCGGCCGCGCGCTCGATGCGCTCCTCATCGCGCCCGAGCGCTTCACGCCGGAACCTGCGGTCTATCTCGGCCTGCGTACGGCCGCGACCCGCCTCAAGCTTGCAAAGACCGACGACGATTTGCGCTCGGTCGTCGATTACTTGTGGGAAATCGCGGTTCTCATCGAGGACGGCACCATGTCCGATGCCGAGCGCGAGTTGCGCGCGGCCCAGGATGCGCTGCGCCAAGCGTTGGAGCGCGGTGCTAACGAAGACGAGATCCGCCGTCTCACCGATAAGCTGCGCCAAGCGCTCGATCGCTTCATGCAGGCGCTCGCCGAACAGTTACGCCGCGACGGTACGACCGACGCTCGGCCGCTCGATCGCAATACGCGGATTATCCGGCCGCAAGACCTCAAGAGCATGCTCGACCGGATCGAAAATCTGGCGAGGAGCGGTGCGCGCGATGCCGCCCGCCGTCTCCTCGATGAGCTGCAAGCCATGCTCGACGGCCTCTCCCGCAATCGCCAGGCGCGCGGCGACCCCGGCAGCGGCGACATGAACACCATGCTCGATGAACTAGGCCGGATGATCCAGGAGCAGCAGCGTCTGCGTGATCGTACCTACCGCGAGGGCCGCGACAGCCGGGGCGAGCGCAGGAACCGCGGTCCCGAGCAGGGACAGAGCCAGCGCGAACGGCGCGCCTTCGGCGATCTGCGTCAGGGCCAGGAGGGCTTGCGCCAGAAGCTGGAGCGGATGCTCGAAGAAATGCGGCGCCTGCGCCAAGGTGGCGGCGAGGAAGGCGAAGACGATCCGGGCAAAGAATCCGGTGAAGCGCTCGGGCGTGCCGAGCAGGCGATGCGCGATGCCGAAGGCGCGCTAGGAGAAGGCGACTCCGATAACGCGGTCGAGGGACAGGGCCGGGCCTTGCAGAACCTCCGGCGTGGCGCCCAGAGCCTCGCCGAATCCATGCGCGGCGAAGGAGACGGACCTGGCGAACCTGGTGGAGCGCAGGCCGAGTCCGCCGAGCGCACCGACCCGCTCGGCAGGCCGGTCCGTAGCCGCGAATATGGCGACGACTTCACCGTGAAGGTACCGGACGAGATCGACATCCAGCGTGCACGCCGCGTGCTGGAGGAGCTGCGCCGGCGGCTCGGTGAGCCGGATCGTCCGCGTCTCGAACTCGACTATCTCGAACGTCTGTTGCGCGACTTCTGACGCTTCGTCGACGGGGATTCAGACGGGCGGAGGATGCTAGGAGCGCGCCGCGAGCGCTCCCTTGAGAGCGTCCTTGATTTCGGCGAGCGAGAACGGCTTCAACACCACACCGTGGATGAGCGCGTCCAGTCCATGTGCGCGCTGGCGCTCCCCCGCATAGCCGGTCATCAGCACGATGGCGAGGTCGGGATGGTCGCGCGCCGCAGCCAGCGCGAGCGCGATCCCGTCCATCACCGGCATACGGATATCGGTAAGGAGAAGATCGAACGGCGCCTTGATGGACAATTGTTCGAGTGCCGCCGCGCCATCGGGCGCGGTCTCGACCTCATGGCCGTCCTGGGTGAGGGCGCGGGCGAGCAATTCACGAACCGGCTGTTCGTCCTCGGCGATCAGAACCCGCGCCATCGCGCTCTCCTTGTCATTCAACGAGTGCCCGAAGTGAGGTCGCTGCGGTTGAGAAAACGGACGAGTACCTCGCGGCCCTCGGCCGGCGGCGAGGCGAGACGGCTGCGGAAAGAAATTTTTTCTCCGTCGGATAGAATCGAACGCGGCAGGAGCGCGGTCCAGGAATAGAGTTCGCGATTGCCGGGCCCGAGCACCCCAAGACGCAGCCGCGGCAACTCGACGGGATGTCCGGTGACGTTCACGACCTCCCCCGCGATGACCAGCACCGGAATGCCGTCTTGCATTTCGCGCGTCGTCTTTACGTTGCTGAACTCGAGGCCGCGCAGATTCACCGGCAATCCCACGGCGGCATAGAGACCGGCGAGATCCGGCACGGCCCGCACCACGGTCGAGCGGGATCCGAGAGCCCCGACCACGACTGCGGCGAGGATGATGGTGACGGCAGCCAGCCGTGAACGCCCTTGTCTCTTCTTCGCGTGCGCTTTCCGCTCCATCGAGCGCTGTCGCATTACCGCGGTTTCGTCGTGTTCGGGAGTTTTCCGCGCCGGCGATTCCTCGCCGCGAAGACTGCCGGGCGCGAGCGGAGGACCGCTATCGATATCGACGACGACGGTGTCATCCCACGCAACCACTTCCGGCAGGACGGCGGGAGGTTTCGCGCTGGCGGGCTGCTTCATCGCGGCGTCGCCCGTGGTCATGGCATCGGCCAGGGCCGGTTCGATCGCGCGCAGCGGCTCCGCAAACCAGGTCGTTCGGCAGCGTGCGCAACGCACGCTCCGGCCGGCCTCGCCGAGCGCTGCCGGATCGACGAGGAAGGCGGTATCGCAGGAGGGGCAGACGAGATGCATGGCCTAACCACTATCCGGCCGGCGATTGTGGGGCCTGACCGTTAACGGATCGAAAACCATGGGGGGCCTGCCGGATCAGCCCCAAACGGGGCCTACGGCCGGTCCCGCGTCCTTCACACCCGGCCGGTCTGGCCGCTGCCGTGATTCGGTTAGAGAGAGTAAGAAGAGATGAAGGCTGGTGCACGATTCGCCGGAGGCACGCTTGGTCCGATTCGAAAACGTCGGCCTGCGCTACGGCATGGGACCCGAGGTGCTGAGGGACATCACCTTCGGCATCGAGCCGAATTCCTTCCAATTCCTCACCGGTCCCTCCGGTGCCGGCAAGACGAGCTTGCTGCGCCTGCTTTTCCTGTCACTCCGTCCGACGCGGGGACTGATTACACTGTTCGACCGCGACCTCTCCAGCCTGGACGCCGACGAGGTCGCGGTGCTGCGGCGGCGGATCGGCATCGTGTTCCAGGATTTCCGGCTGCTCGATCATCTGACGACCTACGAAAACGTCGCTTTGCCCTTGCGGGTGCATGGCCGCGACGAAGTCGACTATCGCGCCGAAGTCGTCGAATTGCTGCATTGGGTCGGGCTCGGCGAGCGCCTGCACGTGCTGCCGCCCGTGCTCTCCGGCGGCGAGAAGCAGCGTACCGCCATTGCACGCGCATTGATCGGCCGTCCCGAGCTGTTGCTCGCCGATGAACCCACCGGCAATGTGGATCCGGCGCTCGCCCGACGGCTGCTGCGGCTCTTCGTTGAACTGCACAAGTCGGGCACATCCGTCATGATCGCGACTCACGACATTGCGCTCATGGACCAATATGACGCCCGCAGGCTCGTCCTCAGCGACGGCCGGCTCCATGCCGAAGACTAAACGGAGAACGACCTTGACTGAGGATTGGGCAAAAAGAAGCGAGCAAAGCAACCGTCCTGAGACCGGGATCGCGCGGCCCATGGGTCCGTTCTTGCCGCGCGATACGGTCACCGGTCGCGCCTTGATCATGGTTGTCGCCATCATGACCTTCCTCGCCGCCCTCACCGTGGGGGCGATCGATCTGGTGCACGAGGCTGCGTCACATTGGCGCTCGGACATGGTGCGCGAGGTCACGATCCAGGTTCGTCCCGTCGAAGGCCGCGATCTGGAGGCCGAGATCGGCAAGGCGGTCGAGGCCGCCAAACGCACCCGCGGCATCGCCGATGTCCGCGCCTTGACCCGGGCAGAGACCGGACGCCTGCTCGAGCCTTGGCTCGGCGCCGGCCTCGATCTCGACACGCTGCCGCTGCCGCGTCTTGTCGTCGTGCGCCTCGCCGAGGGAGCCGAATCCGACCTCCCCGGATTGCGCCGCGCGCTCGCCGAGAGCGTCGCTGGGGCGAGCCTCGACGATCATCGCGGCTGGGCGGCGCGGCTTGCCGCAATCTCGGACGCGATTGTTTTTGCCGGAACCGCTGTGCTCGCACTCGTGCTGGCGGCGACCGTATTATCGGTGTCCTTCGCGACCCGCGGCGCGGTGGCGACGAACCGTGCCATCGTGGAGGTGCTGCATTTCGTCGGCGCGCGTAATTCCTTCATCGCGGGCGCATTCCAGCGTCATTTCCTAGCCGTGGGCCTGAAAGGCGGCGCCATCGGAGGGGCCGCCGCCGCATTATTGTTTGCGCTGACGAGCATCGTCTCGGGCTTTCTTGCCCTGGTGCCGGGCGGGGGCGAGGCTCAATTCCTGTTCGGACAATTCGTGCTCGACCGACAAGGCTATGCCGGGATTGCCGGCACCGTCGTGCTGGTCGCCGTCGTCACCACGCTGACCTCACGATTGACCGTGCGTTGGACGCTGAGGGCAATCGACTGAGGATAGGGCGCATCGGGGCGGGACCGGCTCGCGCCGGCGCCGCGTTTCGCGGTAGGATTTGGCGGAGGCACATCGGCATGCCGCGCGTAGAGACCGATAGGGAGCCGAAGGAGCCGTCCCCGGCAGCCGGAAAGAGCGGTCTGCGCCGGTGGATCGGTCTCATGAAAGCAGCCATGCTGTTCGTGGTCGCTCTTTTTGGCGTGGGCTTTTTCGTCTTCGCGAACGGGATTTCGCGCGACGAGGTGAAGCTCGAGCGCTCGGCCGACGGCATCGTCGTGCTCACCGGCGGAGCTTCGCGCATTGTCGATGCGGTCGAATTGCTCGCCGCGGGTCGTGGAAAGCGGCTGTTGATCTCGGGCGTCCATCCCGCGACGACGCCCGGCGAGTTGACGCGCGCGAGTCCCGAATTCGAGCGATTATTTCGTTGCTGCATCGACCTCGGCCATCAGGCGCTCAATACCATAGGCAATGCGATCGAGACCGGCGGTTGGGCTCACGATCTCGGTTTCCATTCGCTCATCGTCGTGACCTCGGCCTGGCACATGCCGCGGGCGCTGATCGAGCTTGAGCGCGAGTTGCCGGGGGTCACGCTCATCCCCTACCCAGTCGTTAGTGACCGCACGCGCGAGGGGACCTGGTGGTCGAGCGCTCAGATAACTCGACTGCTCTTGGTCGAGTACGTTAAATTCGTGGCCTCCTATGCTCGCACCCGGCTCGACCCGACGGAAATCGGCGCAAGCCTCCGCCTGGGCGAGCGCAGACCGCGGTCCTGACGCGGCGAACGGACGATCTCCCGTGCTCCTCCTCCGCTCGCTCGCGTTCAATCTCTGTTTCTATCTCAACACCATCATTCATCTGCTGGTGTATCTGCCGGTTCTCCTGCTGCCGCGCCGGACCGTATGGACGGTCGTCCGTACCTGGAGCGCCATCAATCACTGGCTGCTTCGCGTGCTTTGCGGCATCGACTTCGAAATTCGGGGCATCGAACACATTCCCTCCGGCCCGCTCCTGGTCGCCTCCAAACACCAGTCGGCCTGGGAGACCTTCACGCTCCCCACCCTGTTCGACGACCCGGTGTTCATTCTCAAGCGCGAGCTGATGTGGCTTCCGTTCTTCGGCTGGTACTTGGCGAAGTCGAAGACGATTCCAGTCCAACGCGGCGCGCGCAAAGTAGCCCTCGCGGCCGTGACCGAGCGTGCCAAGATCGAGATATCCCGCGGGCGGCAAATCCTCATCTTCCCCGAGGGAACGCGGCGCTCTCCCGAAGCCGAGCCCGCCTACAAGTACGGCGTCGCGCATCTCTATTCCAAACTCGGCGTTCCTTGTCTGCCGATCGCGCTCAATTCGGGCTTCTATTGGCCGCGACGCACCTGGCGCCTGCGGCCGGGAACCATCCGGGTCGAAATTCTCGACCCGATCCCTCCCGGGCTCGACCCGCAAGCCTTCCTTGCCCGGCTGCAGCACGAGATCGAGACGGCGAGCGCCCGGCTTCTGGCCGAAGGCCGCGCCAAAAGGGCTCGACAGAACCCCGCATAGGCCGGCCGCGTTATAAAGCTGTGATTAGCTAGGCCCCTTGCGGCGCTTGACTTTGGTGTATTTTGTTCTAGTTTTGTTCTCATGACCCAGCACGTTCGAATCATGCCTCTGGAACTCGCGACCGAGAATGTGATGCCCGGATATGCGGGAGCGCTCGATGCGACGCGCCACCCCCAGCTCGCGAACCGCTTTCATTTTTGGCGGGGCGCCTCCAGCCGGCGCTACGCCTGCACCCTGTTTCCCGTGAACGCGGCGCCTTCCTATGACGATGCGATTGCCCTGTTTGTGCGCCGCGGACGAAGCGGACCCGTGCTCGTCTCCGTCGGCGTCGGCATCGACGCGAGCAGTGCACCTCCTGATATCGACGAGATTCACGTTCATCTGGTGCAGGGCGGCGCCGATGCGCTC
>JAUSIF010000363.1 GCA_030648135.1 Xanthobacteraceae bacterium | reverse complement strand
GGAGACGTCGACGGCGGTGAAGTTCTTAGGCGCGCTTTCGTGCGCGAGCCAGAGGATGCGGCGGCCGTCCTTGGCGATCTGGATCGACATGCCCTCGCCCATGCCGCCGAAGCCCTGAAGCTCGTGCTGGGCGAGCAGCTTGAAGTTCCAGGCGACGGTTTGGGCCTCACCCTTGCGCAGCGGATTTTTTTCAGCGGCCATGATTGTCTCTCTGGTATTCTTTCGTCATTCCGGAAGCCGCGCAGCGGCTGTCCGGAATCCATGACCACCGCGCAAGAAATCGAAGCGACGGCGGCTATGGATTCCGGGTTCGCGGGCTTACGCCCGCGCCCCGGAATGACCGGGCAGGTATCGCGCCATCAGGCGCCCGCGCGCGCCTTGTCCATGAAGTCGGTCCGGAACGCCTTGTTCCAGTCGGGGATGGCGGAGATTTTCTTTTCTTTCAGCAGGATTTCCGCGTGCTTCTGCATATAGGGCTTGAGATCGGACGGCCAGCCCGGCTGCACCTCGACCCTCGCCATCGCCTTGCGGAAGGTCTCCTTGGACATCTTGTAGCCCTTGGAGGTGTAGAATTCGTAGATCGTGTCGGACACCTTGGCCGGATTCGACTTGAATTCGCGTTCCACGTCGAGCCAGGCCTTCAGGTAGTTCACGATGCGGTCGGCGTTCTTGTCGACGAATTCCGGCGTCGCCGCCATGAACACCGGCAGCTTGTCGAAGGTATAAAAGTCCACGATCGTGTTGGCGATGCCTTCGTCCTCGGCGATGGCGTTATAGGGCTCCACGGTCACCATGGCGTCCACGGTCTTGGCGACCAGGGCGGCCAGCATGTCGTTGGTGTTCATGCGCACTTCTTCGTAATCGCCCTTGTTGAGCCCGGCGCCCTTGGCGATCTGGTCGACGAAGATGTTGCCGGTGGACGAACCGGTCTGGTTGGAAACCTTCTTGCCGCGCAGCTGCTCCACCTTGGTGATGCCGAGTTCCTTGCGCGCCATCACGCGGGCGGTCTTGCCGACGTTTTCGACCACGACGAGGCCGATCAGGCCGCCCTTGTCGTGCCCAAGGATGAAGGAGGGACCGGCATAGGTGCCCATGTCGACCTGGCGGGCCACCATCTGCTGCATGGTGATGTTACCGGAAGCAACCGCGAATTCCTCGGTCTGAATTCCGCGCTTGGCGAGCAGCCCGGACTTGATGAGATAGTAGGTGGGCATTCCCCACATATTGACCTGGTAGCCTTGGCGGATGGGCGCCGCCTGCGCGAACGCGGGACGGGCTCCCAGGCCGGCGACCAGCACGCTGGCGCCGGCGGTCGCCAGATATTGCCGACGGGTCAGTCCTCTACGCCGATGTGTCATTGCTGTTTCCTCCTCATGGCTGGTTAGCGTCCCGCGCCCCTCCACTCGCCGTCAGGCCTTGCCGGCCTCGCCGCCGAGATGGCGCAGAAGCTCCTTGTTATAGTCCAGAAATTCGACGCTAAACGGATCGCGCGGCCGCGCCGTTTCTTCCTGGATGCAAGCACAGTTTCCTATTACGCGCCCGCGCGCGCCTTGGCCATGAAATCCGGCCGCAGCGCCTTGCCCCAGTCCGGGATGGCCGCGATCTTCTTCTCGTTCAGCAGGATTTCGGCCTGCTTCTGCATGTAGGGTTTCAAGTCCGACGGAAAGCCCGGGCTGACCTCGACCCGCGCCAGCGCCTTGCCGAAGGTGTCGAGCGACATCTTGTAACCCTTGTCGGTGTAGAATTTATAGATGACGTCGGCCACTTTCTTCGGGTTGTCCTTGAAGTCGCGCGCCACGTCGAGCCAGGCCTTGAGATAGGCGACGACGGTGTCCGGACTCTTCTGCACAAACTCGGGCGTCGCCGCCATGAACACCGGCAGCTTGTCGAAGCTGTAGAAGTCCACCAGCGTATTGCCGATGCCTTCGGCTTCGGCGATGGCGTTATAGGGCTCGACGGTCACCATGGCGTCCACGGACTTGGCGGCCATGGCGGCCACCATGTTGTTCACGTCCATGCGGATCTCTTCATAGTCGCCCTTGTTGAGCCCGGCGCCCTTGGCGATCTGGTCGACGAAGATATTGCCGATGGAGGAGCCGGTCTGGTTGGCGACCTTCTTGCCGCGGAGCTGCTCAACCTTGGTGATGTTCAACTCCTTGCGCGCCATCACGCGCGCGGTCTTGCCGACATTCTCGATCTGGGCGATGGCGATAAGCCCGCCCTTGTCGTGCCCGAGGATGAAGGAGGGACCGGCATAGGTGCCGAGGTCGACTTGGCGCGCCACCATCTGCTGCATGGTGAGGTTGCCCGAGGCCACGGCGAATTCCTCGAACTTGATGCCGCGTTTCTCGAGCACGCCGGAGCGCAGCAGATAATAGGTGGGCATGCCCCACATATTGGTCTGG
This sequence comes from Xanthobacteraceae bacterium, assembly GCA_030648135.1. Classification (GTDB taxonomy): domain Bacteria; phylum Pseudomonadota; class Alphaproteobacteria; order Rhizobiales; family Xanthobacteraceae; genus JAUSIF01. Next base: position 2,976 of record JAUSIF010000363.1, on the reverse strand, counting down.
TAGCCCTGGCGCACGGGATCGAGCGCGAAGGCGGGGCGCAATTGGCCGAGACCCGCCGCCAGTACGCCGGCGCCTGTCGCCGCCAGAACTTGCCGGCGGGTCATTCCCTTGTGCAGAATTTTCATCGCTGTTTCCTCCCTCATTGCTGTTGCAGCTCCGCCCCTCCTCTATGCGTCAGGCCTTCACGGCCCCGCCGCCGAGATGGCGCAGAAGCTCCTTTTGATAGTCCAGAAATTCGACGCTTAACGGATCGCGCGGCCGGGCCAGGCGAATGGGCACCTCGATCTTCACGGTTCCGGGGTGCGGGGTCATCACCACCACCCGATCCGCCAAATAGACAGCTTCGGCCACATTGTGGGTCACGTAAATCACCGTCTTCTTGGTCTCCCGCCACACCTCCGCCAGGAGGCGCTGCATGTCGTCGCGGGTGAGCGCATCGAGCGCCGCGAACGGCTCGTCCATCAACAGCACCGCCGGATTGTACGCGAGCGCGCGGGCGATGGCGACCCGTTGCTGCATGCCGCCGGAGAGATGGTGCGGATAGGATCGCACGAACTTCTCGAGCTTCACCAGCCGCAATTGCTGGAGCGCGATTTCCTCGCGCTCGGCCTTGCCCATGCCCTTCATCTCCAGCCCGAAGGCCACGTTGCCGAGCGCGGTGCGCCACGGAAACAGCTGGGCGAAATCCTGGAACACGACGCCGCGGTCCATGCCGTGGCCGGTGATGATCTTGCCGCCGATCTTGATCTCGCCGCCGGTGGGGGTGAGAAAACCGGCGATGATGTTCAAGAGCGTGGATTTTCCGCAGCCCGAAGGCCCGACAATGCAGAGAAACTCGGACGGCTCGATCGAGAAGCTCACGCCCTGCACGCCCGGGACGCTGCCCGACGGCGTGTCGTAGATCAGCGAGATGTCGCGAATCTCGATGTGGGGCATTGGTCTGGTTTTCTGATTCTAACTCTTCGCCGCCCGCACCATGCCCCAGCGCTGGATGGTGGCGCGTTCGAGCGAGCCGAACACCAGCCGCTCGAACACGAAGCCGATGCAGCCGATGACCGCGAGCGACGCCATCATGATGTCGGTGTTGAGGAACTCCTTGGCGTCGAAGATCACCCAGCCCAAGCCCCAGCTTGACGCCGCGATCATCTCGGCGCCGACCACGGCGATCCAGGCGCGCAGGAAGGACTGGCGCATGCCGGTGATGATGAAGGGCGAGGCGCCCGGAATGATCACCTTCCAGAACATCGCGTTCTCGTCCGCTCCCATGGCGCCCGCCGAGCGCAGCCAAATCGGATTGACCGAGCGAACCCCCGACCAGGTGTTCAACAGCATCGGGAAGGTCGCGGCGTAAAAGACCACCAGCACCGTGGTGGTGTTGCCGAGGCCAAACCACAGGATGAACACCGGCACCCAGGCGAGCGAGGGAATCGGCATCAGCGCGCTCGCGAGCGGCAGGAAGAAGCCCTCGACCGCCCGGTAGCGGCCCATGAGGATGCCGAGCGGCAGCGCTACCACGATGGCGAGCCCGAAGCCGAACAGCACGCGATAAAAGGTGTAGAGCGCGTGAAGGATCATGCTTCCGTCGAGCAGCATATCGAAGAGCGTGCGCGCAATGGTCGGGATCGTGGGCAAGAGCACGCGCGGGAAATAGCCGCTGCGGGCGGTGATCTCGTAGAGCGCCGCCACCGTGATCAGCGTGAGCGCCGCCCGGCGGTAAGACCGCATGCGATCCGCGTTCTCGCTCATTGCTCCATCATCCCCCAGCGCACGACGGTATAGTCCTCGAGCCGCTGGAACACATGCTTCTCCAGGATGAGTCCGATGATGCCGATCACGGCGACGCCGGCGAGCATCACGTCGGTGTTCAAGAGCTCGCGCGCGCCGAAAATCATCCAGCCCAATCCCCACTGCACGCCCGCGAGCATCTCCACCACGACCAGAATGCGCCAGGCCTGGGCCATGCCGAGGCGGAGCCCGGTCAAGATATAGGGCAGCGCGCCGGGCAGGATTACCTGGCGGAACATGCGTTGGTTGTCGGCGCCCATGGACTGGGCCGAGCGCACCCAGATTTCCTTCACCGCCTTCACGCCGGTCCAGGTATTGATGATGACGGCGAAGGAGGAGGCAAAGCCGACGAGGAGAATGGTCGCGAAATTGCCGAGACCGAACCACAAGAGAAACAGCGGCGCATAGGCGATGCCCGGGATCGGCGCGCCGATGCTCACCAGCGGCAGGAAAATATCCTCGGCCCGGCGCGAGCGCCCCATGGCGATGCCGATCGCGACCCCCATGACCGCGGCGATCGAAAAGCCGGCGAACAGGCGCAACAACGTCTCACCGGCGTGGTGCGGCAGGATGCCCGCGACGGTGAGGCGGACGAGCGCGTACGCCACCTCTTCCAGCGAGGGAAACAGCCGCGCCGGAAAGACGCCGAGGCGCGCGGTGATTTCCCAGGCGAGGCCGACCACGAGGAAGGGAAAGGCGGTGCGGGCGAAGACGCGCCAGCGTGCCTCGCCTTCGGCCGGCGCGCCGGGCGCGAGCGGGACAAAAGCGGAGGCGGGGACGACGTCGTGCATAAGGAATGAACCAGCCGGTGAGCGCGCCGGAGTGTCCATGAAAAACCGCGCCGCGACAATCGCACTCTCGCGGGTCCCCCAGATATGGGAAAAATCAAGCGATCGCAACAGGATATCGATGCCGCCGGACGCGCGCGCCCGCCCGCGCCCTGGCTCCGGAGCGCGGGCGTGTTCGCAGCCTGCAGAATTTCAGAATTCGGGTAGGCTTCTCTCAATCGATCGCGGGTTAGCGGTTGCCCGCTTCGGTGATCAGGCAGAACGGATGCCGGGACTGGCACTTGGCGCGCGCCTCGTCGCGGTTCTTGCCGGTTTCGGTGCAGATCGTGTGCGTGAGCGGGAGCAGGATCGGACAGCCGACGTCGAACTTGTAGCCGGTCCATTCCCTCCAGATCCGCTTCAC
>JAUSIF010000358.1 GCA_030648135.1 Xanthobacteraceae bacterium | reverse complement strand
TGGGTCAACAGTCCGTAAATCGCGTGGATGCCTGGTCTGGGTCATCAGCAAAAATTGACGAGTGCGGGCGCGCCGTGCGATGCGCGCTTGACAGCATCCCTAACTAGGATTATATTCCGGAGAATCCCTGCTCACCGTGGGGCGCTTTCATGAGGCGTCTTGCCGGTGGAATGGGATGGAGCGCCGGGAGGCGCAGCGGCCTACGTCACTGGCCGCGCGCGCCTCGCAGCGGCGGGCCCGGGTAACCGGGCTTGCCGTAGGCGCGCAAACGGGCCCTCGCAAGGCCCGTATGGGGCCTCGCAAGCCCCTGGCGCCTCCCGGCGCTCCATTCCCCTCGCGGGAAAGGAAAAAGGGAAAGGGCGGCGCCCGCGCCTCAAGTCAACGGGCGGCGAAGCTTTGGCTGTTTGAAATTTGCAGCGCCTGGAATCCCAGGCATTCGTCATTCCGGGGCGCGGGCTTTTGCCCGCGAGCCCGGAATCCATATTCACCGATCGTGGTTATGGATTCCGGCACTCCCCCGGACCAAGTCCGGGGTCGGCCGGAATGACGATGAAAGCTACGTCATCGCGCCCTAGCGCGCGATCAGCAAAAGTGGGTACCGGTTTTGCGTCTGATCGCGCGCTAACTCATTAATCTGGCGCATGATCTTATCGGCGAACCGGTTCCCACTTCACCGGATCATGCGCTAGCGCATCCGACATTGCTTCCGCACCAAGCACAAGTTAGAAACTTTCGAAAGCAAGCTTTTCCATGAGCAGAGCATGAAGCGCTTCGTCGACCTGACCGAGCAGGACATCCTCGCCCTCGCCATCTCCAACGAGGAGGAGGACAGCCGCATCTATCGCGGCTTCGCCGAGGGCTTGCGCGAACAGGCGCCTGCTTCCGCCAAGGTATTCGACGAGATGGCGGAGGAAGAGGTCCGCCACCGCAGCATGCTGTTCGACCTCTATCGCAAGAAGTTCGGCGAGTATCTGCCGTTGATCCGCCGCCAGGACGTCAAAGGCTTTGTCCGCCACAAGCCGCTGTGGCTGGTCCGCCCGCTCGGCCTCGACGAGGTGCGCAAATACGCCGCCGAGATGGAGTACGAGACCGCGCGCTTCTATCGCAAGGCGGCGGAAACGGCGCGCGACGCTTCCGTGCGCAAGCTGCTCATCGAGCTGGCCGAGGCCGAGGACAAGCACGAGAACCTGGCCGAGAAGCTGGGCGAGCAAATCCTGACCAAGGACGCCCGCAGCGAGGAGGACGAGACCGCGCGGCGGATGTTCATGCTGCAATATATCCAGCCCGGCCTGGTCGGGCTGATGGACGGATCGGTCTCGACGCTGGCGCCGCTGTTCGCCGCCGCCTTCGCCACCCACCATACGTGGGAGACGTTCCTGGTCGGCATGGCGGCCTCGGTCGGCGCCGGCATCTCCATGGCTTTCGCCGAAGCGCTTTCCGACGACGGCTCGCTCACCGGCCGCGGCGCGCCGTGGCTGCGCGGCGTCGTCACCGGCGTGATGACCACGATCGGCGGCATCGGCCACACCCTGCCCTATCTCATTCCCGACTTCGCCACCGCCACCATCGTCGCGGTCGCCGTGGTGGTGGTCGAGCTCGCCGTGATCTCGTGGATCCGCTGGCGCTACATGGACACCACCTTCCTCGCCGCCGCCTTCCAGGTCGCGGTCGGCGGCGCGCTGGTGTTTCTCGCCGGCATCCTGATCGGGAACGCCTAAGCGGATTCGATGTTCGTCCTCGCGCATCTTTCCGATCCGCATCTCTCGCCGCTGCCGGCACCGAAGCTGTCCGAGCTCTTCGGCAAGCGCATCACCGGCTATCTCAATTGGCGGCTGCGGCGCGGCGCCCATCATCGCCGCGACGTGCTCGATGCGCTGGTCGACGACCTGGTCGCGCAAAAACCCGACCACGTGGCGGTGACGGGCGATCTCGCCAATCTTTCGCTGACAGCGGAATTCGCCGAGGGGCGCGCGTTGCTCGCCCGCCTCGGCACGCCCGCACGCGTGACCGTGGTGCCTGGCAATCACGACGCCTATGTGCGTTCGACCGCGGGAATGTATCTATCCGCCTGGCGCGAATATCTCGCGGGCGACGAGCCGAGCAAACCGCCCTTCCCGTTCGTGCGCCGGCGCGGGCCGGTGGCGCTCATCGGCCTTTCCACCGCGGTGCCGACGCCGCCGTTCTTCGCCTCGGGCCGGCTCGGCCGAGCGCAGATCGACCGCTTCGCCGCGCGACTGGCCGAGTTGCGCAAGCAACCATGCTTTCGGGTCGTGCTGATCCACCATCCGCCGGCCGGCACACGGCCATGGCTGAAGCGGCTCGAGGACGCGGCCGCTTTTCGCGCGGTGATCGCGCGCCACGGCGCCGAGCTGATCCTCTCCGGCCACGACCATATCGCCGCCGTGCACGCGATCGCCGGGCCCGAGCGCTCGGTGCCGGTCGTGCAAGTGCCTTCGACCTCGGCCACCTTTGACGATCCGCGCGGCGGTGGCGCCTACAATCTCTACCGCATCGCCGGTACGCCCGGCGCCTGGAGCTGCGAGATGGAAAGCCGCGGTTTTCGCCCGGATGGAAAAATAGCTGCGCTCGCCCGCACCGCTCTGGCCGGAGCCGCGCTCAGCGGGTGAGAAAATAACCGAACGCGAACAGCGCGGCGGCTCCCGCGACGAGGCCGAGAAAGAAGGCCCGTGCGACCCGTCCGCGGCGGGGTTTCGGCGCCGCTTCCTCGGACGCCATGCCGATGAGCATCTGCTCGCGCGCCACCAGCCGGCGCGCCACGTAACGCGTGACCGCCTTCACCATCGGTTCGATCTCGCTCGACTCGGCGATCACCCGGCGGCCGTGAATGGTGTCCTGCAGCAGCCGGTAGGTGCGCTTGTCGCGGCCCATCGCGACATGAGCGACCATGTCGATCCAGAGCTTGGGCGTCGTGCCGGCGCTGAGACCGCGATCGAACAGATCGAGATGTTCGGCCGGAATATCGCTGAACACCGGCGCGATCGCCTCGTTCAGCATTTCGAGGCGCGCGGCTTCCGCATCGCGCAGCTCGACCACGACGGCGGAACGCTCCGCCGCTTCGATGCGCGCCGTGCGCACCGCTTCCTTGAGCGGCGTGACCGGCGTCTGCGCCTTTGCCCGTCCCGTCTCGTCCATGGTTCCCATCCTGGAATGAGAACCTAGCGATTCTGTGGCGCCGCGGGAAGCCCCGGGAAGACAGGATATGGATAGCCGCGACAGGCCCGGCCATGACGATTAGAGTATCCACCTCGAACGATTCTGGCGTGGAGATTCAGTGAGCAGCTTCGTTCTCGCCGCCGTCCTCCTCGGCGCGCTCATCCACGCGAGCTGGAACGCCCTGGTCAAGGCGCAGCCCGACCGCTTCGTGGCGGCCGTGATCGTCGCGATCGGCGCCGGCATCGCCGCGATCCCCGTCATGATCGCTTTACCCTTGCCGCCGCGCGAAGCCTGGCCCTATCTCGCGGCCTCGGCGGTGATCCATGTCGGCTATTTCGCGCTGGTGGGCTTCGCCTATCGTTCGGCCGATCTCGGCGTCGCCTATCCCTTGACCCGCGGGTCGGCGCCGCTGTTTACCGCGATCTTCGCCTTTCTGCTCATCGGCGAGGCGCTCGGCCTTACCGGCTGGCTGGCGGTGATCGCGATTGCCTTGGGTATCGTGGCGCTATCGGCCGATGCGCTATTGCGAGGCGGGCTGACCTGGAACGCGGGAGCCGGTGTCATGGTCAATGCCGGGATCATCGTGATCTATACCTTGATCGATGGTTTGGGTGCCCGCGTCGCCGGCAGCGGCGTCATTTATGTCGCCTGGATGTGCGCGGGGACCGCGATCTTGACGTTCCCCTTCATACTCGCCGTGCGGGGAAAGCCGTTCCTCACCGATCTCCACAGCGAATGGTGGCGCGGTCTGCTCGGCGGGACGCTGGTGCTCACCTCCTACGGCATCGCGCTTTGGGCCATGACGCGCGCGCCGATCGGACTCGTCGCCGCGCTGCGCGAGACCTCGGTGGTGTTTGCCGCGATTCTCGGTGCGGTGTTGTTCGGTGAGCCGTTCGGGCCGAAGCGCTGGGCCGCG
>JAUSIF010000354.1 GCA_030648135.1 Xanthobacteraceae bacterium | reverse complement strand
TGCGGCCCGCACCCGCGCGCCGGACTTGATCAGGCGCAGCGTGTGCGGGTCCTCGAACACGGCACGGCAGTCCACGATCTCGACGCCGTTCTTTTGAAGAGTGGCACGATAGGCTGTCTCCAGCCGCGCGATCTCTTTGTCCTTATTGGCGATGAGCGTCGGCCAATCGAAACGCGCGCCTTTGAGTTTCCAACCGAAGCCCGCGGCGTCCTCGAACTCGTGGGAAAAACGGCTGGCATAGACCAGGAGCTTCTTCGGCACGCAGCCGCGGATCACGCAGGTGCCGCCGACGCGGTCCTCCTCGGCGATCATGACCCGGGCGCCATGCTCGGCGGCGACGCGCGCGGCACGCACGCCGCCGGAGCCGGCACCGATGACGAACAGATCAACGTCGAAGTCGGCCATGCACCTCGGCTCCGGGGTTGCCCCTGCGAGAGGCACATGGATCGGACGGGAGCCTTCCCGCGTCAACCCTCAAAAGGACGCGCGTGAATCGCCGTCAGATGGTATGGCCTTTCTTCTTCATCTCGGCGCGAAGACGGACAACAACCTCCTCCGAGAGCTTGACGCCCCATTCCTGCGTCTTCACGAAACTCTCTTCGAGCACCGCGGGAATACCGGCCACGAACTTCTTTCCGGTCGCCGAGCGGTAGAAGGCGAGAATTTCCTTGAGCTCGGCCTCGGTGAAGCGCTGCGCATAAATGCGTGCAACGATGTCATTGATCTCGACCCGGCGTTTCTCGAATTCGGGGCGGATCGTCTGAACCGAGGTGACCAAATCCTTCTGCAGATCGGGATTCTGTTGCAGCACCCCGTTCAGCGTCTGCTGTAGGATGGATGGCACGACGCCGTCGAAGGCGCGCGTGGCGCCCGACGCCTCGACCACATCACGGCCCAGCTGAATATGGCCCGCGGACGGCTGTGCGGGCTGTTGAGCTTGGGCAGCGCCCACGAAACCCGAGAACGCAATCACAAGCGCCCCCACGCGCAGAACGTCGGCAACGGTCGAACGGAACATCATCATCTCCCTTTGAACGTAGTGGTTAGGACCGCTCGATGACGCGCACGCCCCCAGGACCGGCGAGGATTGCCCGACGAGCCAGCCCAATGAATAGGCCGTGTTCGACGACACCGGGAACCTCGGCAAGCCGGTGCGCGAGCGAACGCGCATCCGGTATCTGGCCGAGACCGGCATCGAGAATGAGGTGTCCCTGATCCGTGACGAAAACATGGCCGTCCGGCCGGTGGCGCAGCCGAATCGGTCCATCGCATCCGGCCCCCCTTACCGCCGCGGCGACCGCCCGGGTCGTCGCCGCCAGGCCGAAATTCACGATTTCGACGGGCAAGGGATAGCGCCCGAGCCGTTCGACCGCTTTGCTTTCGTCGGCGATGACGATCATGTCACGGGCGGCGGTGGCGACGATTTTCTCGCGCAGGAGCGCGCCGCCGCCGCCCTTGATCAAGGTTAATTCGCGATCGATCTCGTCGGTGCCGTCGACGGTGAGGTCGAGTTCCGGCTCCTCGTCCAAAGTCGTAAGCGGCACGCCGAGGCGCTCGGCTTGCGCCTTGGTCGCCTCGGAGGTCGGCACGCCGACCACATCGAGCCCGGCACGGATTCGTTCGGCGAGCAATTCGATGAAATGGGCCGCGGTCGAGCCGGTGCCTAACCCCAGCCGCATGCCCGGTCGCACGAAGTCGAGCGCGCGGCGGGCCGCCTCGCGTTTCAGCCGTTCGAGATCCGTTGTGCGTGCAGCAGTCAGCATGTCGGCTCTCAGCGATCGAGACCCCCCAGCAGCACGTATTTCATCTCGAGAAATTCCTCGATGCCGTGGTGCGAGCCTTCGCGGCCGATGCCCGATTCCTTGACGCCGCCGAAGGGCGCGACCTCGAACGAGATCATCCCGGAATTCACCCCGACCATGCCGTATTCCAGCGCCTCGGCGACGCGGAAGCAGCGGCCGACATCACGGCCGAAGAAATAGGCGGCAAGGCCGTACTGGGTCGCGTTCGCCATCTCGATCGCCTCCGCCTCGGTCGAAAATTTGTAGATCGGCGCCACCGGCCCGAACGTCTCCTCGCGGCTGACCAGCATCCGCGTGGTGACGCCGGCGAGCACGGTCGGTTCGAAGAAGGTGCGCCCGAGCGCATGACGTTTGCCGCCGACCATGACCCGCGCGCCGTTCTTGACCGCATCGGCGATGTGTCGCTCGACCTTCTCGACCGCTTCCATATTGATCAACGGTCCCTGCATCACGCCGATTTCAATGCCGTTGCCGACTTTGAGCTTGAGCACGGCGGCCGCGAGTTTCTCGACGAAGGCGTCATAGAGCTTGTCCTGCACATAGATGCGATTGGCGCAGATGCAGGTCTGGCCCATGTTGCGGTATTTCGAAAACACGGCGCCTTCGACCGCGGCGTCGAGATCGGCGTCGTCGAACACGATGAAGGGCGCGTTGCCGCCGAGCTCGAGCGCCACCTTTTTCACCGTCGAGGCGGCCTGGCGCATGAGCAATTTTCCGACCTCGGTCGAGCCGGTGAAGCCGATGAGCCGTACCCGCGGATCGGTGGTGAACACTTCGCCGATCGCCGGTGCATCGCCGGTGACCACGTTGAAGGCGCCCTTGGGCACTCCGGCACGATCGGCGAGTTCGGCAAGCGCCAGCGCCGTGAGCGGCGTTTCGGGGGCGGGCTTGAGCACCGCGGTGCAGCCGGCGGCGAGCGCGGGTGCCACCTTGCGGGTGATCATCGCGGCCGGGAAATTCCACGGTGTGATCGCGGCGACCACGCCGATCGGCTGCTTGAGGACCAGGATGCGCGCATCGGGCCGCGGACATGGAATGGTCTCGCCATAGACGCGTTTTGCCTCCTCGGCGAAGAGATCGACGAAGGCGGCGGAAAATTCGATCTCGCCCTTGGCCTCGGACAGCGGCTTGCCCTGCTCGGAGGTCATGATCAGGGCAAGGTCCTCCCGATTGGCGAGGATCAGGTCGTGCCAGCGGCGCAAGATGCCCGCGCGCTCCTTGGCCGGGCGTTTCGACCAGGCCGGAAAGGCGGCGTGCGCCGCGGCGACCGCGGCGGTGGCTTCGGCCCGGCCGAAATGCGGAACCCGGGCAAGGGTTTCGCCGGTGGCGGGATTGTCGATCGGATCGGCGCCTTTCCCGATCCAGGCGCCGTCGATAAAACACTGCTCGCGCAAGAGCTTGGGATCGCTGAGTTTCATGGCGGACTCCTTCACGCTCCAATGCCCAAGAACGTTCAGAACGGCCCGGGATACGGGCCGGCGTCCTAGCATGCCGCCGCCCGGCCCGCCAATGTCGGCGGCATGGTTCCGCGACGTGGACATTCCCGCGCGCAGAATGTACCGGACGGGCGCCATGGCAGCTCGCCACACCGTCGCTTTCGATCTCGACGGCACCCTCGTCGACACCGCGCCAGACCTCATCGGCACGCTCAATGTCGTGCTCGGCGAGGCGCGCCTTGATCCCATCCAAATCGGCGATGCGCGCGCAGTCATCGGAAGAGGCGCGCGGGTCATGATCGAACGCGGCTTTGCACTGCGCGGCGTGCGCCTGGCCGAGCACGAACTCGACCGGCTGCGGACGCGCTTCCTCGCTCATTATGATGAGCATCTGGTCGAGCAGTCCCGGCCTTTCCCCGGCGCGCAAGCCGCCCTCGATGCTCTCGCCGCTGCTGGAGCGCGCCTGGTCATCTGCACCAATAAGCCCGAGCGTTATTCGGTGAAGCTCTTGGCGGCGCTCGGCCTTAGCGACCGGTTCGCGGTCATCGCCGGGGCCGACACCTTCCCGGTGTGCAAGCCCGATCCGGGCCATCTCCTCGGCGCGGTCGAACGGGCGGGCGGCGTAGATGCCGCGGTGATCATGGTCGGCGATTCCGCCGTCGACGTGGCGACGGCGCGGGCGGCGAAGGTGCCGATCGTCGCGGTCTCCTACGGCTATAGCGACGTGCCGGCGGCGCATCTCGGCGCCGACCGCGTCGTCGACCAACTCGAGGATGTTCCCGCCGCCGTGGCCGCACTCCTCAAAGCATCTGCCTTCGCCGATAAATGAGCATTCGGAGGCATTTGAGCCGCTTGTTAGCACGCGGTTAACCATATCGCGGCAACAGTTCGGGCAAGCCTCCTGCAGCGCCGGCCCTGCGCGCCGTCTGGCCCGTGGAAATCGTCCGATGTCCCTGTTTGCTGGTCTTGTCCGCCGGCTCGAACGCCGGGCCCCCGAGCTCGACGAGCCGTCGCCCGGGCTTGCGCCCGCGCTGCCCGCGGACGAAGCGTTGCCCGAGGCCAACTTCGGCAAGTCGCTCGCAAGCGTGCGCGAATCGCTCGACATGTTCGAGGCCGACTTGGCCAAGCTCATCACCGAGGTCGGCGGCGCCGCCGAGCAGGTTCATACCGGCATCGGGACATCGACCCAGGCGCTCGAAGCGATCCGCCGCCGCACCGGAAACCTCTCCGAGATCGTCAGCACCTCGAACGAAGATGTGCGACAGCTTGCATCCGCGACCGTAGAGCTGGCCCAATCCTCGGTCGAGATCGGCCGCCAGGTCGAGGTCGCGGGCGGCCTCACCGATCAGGCGACCGGCGCTGCCAACGAGGCTGGCCGAAGCGTGGACAGCCTCAAAACTTCTTCCAAGGAGATCGGCACCGTCGTCGGGCTCATCTCCAAGATCGCCAAGCAAACGAATCTCTTGGCGCTCAATGCCACCATCGAGGCGGCGCGTGCCGGCGATGCCGGGCGCGGTTTTGCCGTGGTCGCGAACGAGGTGAAGGCGCTCTCGGTCGAAACCCAGAAGGCGACCGACGAGATCGTGCGGCGGATCGCAAAGCTGCAGCATGACGCCCAATCCTCGTTCGAGGCGCTCAGCCGGATCTCGGCCATCATCGACGGAATCCGGCCTGCCTTCTCCGCCATTGCCGCCGCGGTGGTGGAGCAGGGTTCGACCGCCGAGGAATTGTCGCGCAACGCCACCACGACGTCAGGCTTCATCGATCAGGTCGCGAGCGCGACCGACGAGATCAAGACCGCCGCCGGAAAAGCGACCAACGAGATCCTGGAGGTCGACGGCTCGGGCAAGCGAGCGGCCGACCTTATCCGTCAGTTGCGCGCCCGCTTTTCCATCTTCCTGCGGCAGACCGAGATCGGCGACCGCCGGAAACATGACCGGATTCCCTGCGAGCTTGCGGTTACGATCGAGTTGGCGGGCGAGCGTATCCCCGGCCTGACCGTCGACCTCAGCGAAGGCGGAACGCTGATCAAGCCCGAGCATGAGGGACAGCTCGAACGCGGCTTCATCTGCTCGATCGAGCTCGAAGGCGTCGGCCGCATGTCGGCTCGCATCGTCAATCGCTCCGCGCTCGGCATTCACTTCCAGTTCGTCGATCTCGACGCCGCCACGCACGCCCGTCTCGATGACAGACTGGCCGCGATCCGCGCGCAAAATACCAAGTACATCGACCGGGCCATGAAGACCGCGGCCGAAATTTCGGCCTGTCTGGAGCGGCTCGTCACCAGCAAAAAACTTTCGGTAGCGGAGTTGTTCGACAACGATTATGTGCCCATTCCGCACACCGACCCGCAGCAATATCGCACGCGCTACCTCGATGCGCTCGAGGCGGTGCTGCCGGAAATCCTGGAACGTCCGTTGGCCGAGGACAGCCACTTGATCTTCTGTAACACGGTCGACCGCAACGGCTTCTTGCCGGTCCATAACCGCAAGTATTCGCATCCGCAACGCCCCGGCGACGTGAACTGGAACACCGCCAATTCGCGCAATCGCCGTTTCTTCGACAACCGCGTGGGCTTCGCCGCGGCGCGCAATACGCGGCCCTATCTGCTCCAGTACAATGCGCGCAACATGGGCAACGGTGTGATCGCCATGGTGAGGGAGATCGACTGTCCGATCCGGGTTCTCGGCAAGCACTGGGGCGGCTTCCGGATGGCGTACCGGGTCTGACGCCGAGACCAGCGCCGTTCGCTTGACACCCCGGTGAGGCGATCTTTACATCCTCGCCCGCAGAAACCGGGCGCTTAGCTCAGCGGGAGAGCGTTCCCTTCACACGGGAAAGGTCGCAGGTTCAATCCCTGCAGCGCCCACCAACGCCTCCGTCATCGTCACGGTCGTGCGTCGTCGTAGGGTATCCCCTATGAAACCCCTCCTCATCGCCAGGTACGACACAGCCAAGAGCGCGATGTGCCCTGAGCGAGACCCGGCGGATCATCGGCTTTTTTTGTTTATGCAGGTCACTTGTGTCGCGGCGGGTCGCGCGAGAGGCCCTTGGCGGCGAGTTCCTCGAGATAGCGCGCGAAGCGCTTGTCCTGCTCGCGGCCGAGCTGGTGCAGGTAATCCCAGGAAAAGATGCCGGTCGAATGCAGGTCGTCGAACACCAGCCGGACCGCGTAATTGCCGACCGGGTGGATTTCCATGATTCCGACGTCGCGCTTGCCGCCCATGATCTTGCGCTCGTCGGGGTTGTGACCTTGGACTTCGGCGCTCGGACTCTCGACGCGCAGATATTCGGCCGGCAAGGTAAAGGATATGCCGTCCTCGAAGGCGACGGTCAGCGCACGGCGGTCCTTGCGGAGCCGCACTTCCTTCGGCCAGGGACGGTTTTCGGGTGAGCCATCCGCCATGATCAGTCTCCGGGCGAGAGCCTAACCGCCACAAGCTCTTACGCAAACACGCCAATGTGCCTTTACCTCGTCGTCCGGCTCCGCCACTATCGGACCGTGGAGGACCCTAAAGCCGATGACCGAAGCGTTTAGTCTCGACCGCCAGGGCAAAACCGTTGCGGCCGCGCGGCCGCTCATCGATCCGTTCGGGCGGGGGATCACTTATTTGCGCGTGTCGGTGACCGACCGCTGCGACTTCCGCTGCGTCTATTGCATGTCGGAGCAAATGACCTTCCTGCCGAAGCGGGATCTGCTCACGCTCGAGGAGCTCGACCGGCTGTGCTCGGCCTTCGTCGCGCGCGGGGTGAAGAAATTGCGCCTCACCGGCGGCGAGCCGCTGGTCCGACGCGACATCATGGTGTTGTTTCGCTCGCTGTCGCGCCATCTCGCCTCGGGCGCGCTCGGAGAACTCACCCTCACCACCAACGGCTCGCAGCTCTCCCGCTTCGCGGCCGAACTCGCTGAGTCCGGCGTGAAGCGCATCAATATATCGCTCGACACCCTCGACGCCGAGAAGTTCCGCGCCGTCACCCGTTGGGGCGAACTCGACAAGGTGATGGCGGGCATCGATGCCGCACAAGCCGCGGGCCTGCACGTGAAGATCAACGCGGTCGCGCTCAAGAGCGTGAACGAGGACGAAATCCCCGCGCTCATGGAATGGGCGCACGGACGCAGCATGGATCTTTCGCTGATCGAGGTGATGCCGCTCGGCGACATCGAGCCTGAGCGCGTCGATCAGTATCTACCGCTGTCGCTCGTGCGCGCACGGCTGGCGAGCCGTTACAACCTCGAGGACATCGACTACCGCACCGGCGGACCCGCCCGCTATGTGCGGATCAAGGAGACCGGCGGGCGGCTCGGCTTCATCACCCCGCTCACCCACAATTTCTGCGAAGGCTGCAACCGCGTGCGGGTGACCTGCACCGGCACGCTCTATATGTGCCTCGGCCAGGAGGATGCCGCCGACCTGCGCGCGCCGCTGCGGGCGTCGGAGGCCGACCAGCTGCTGCAGGCCGCGATCGACGAGGCGATTTCGCGCAAGCCCAAGGGCCACGATTTCGTCATCGATCGCCGCACCCAGCGCCCTGCCCTCGCCCGCCACATGAACGTGACCGGCGGTTAAAGCGCTCTCGCTGAGCGCGCCTCGCGTTCACCAGCACATCGAATATGCCCGACGCCTCCGCGAACTACCGCGGCATCCTTGCCATGATCGGGGCGTCGGCCTGTTTCGCCGCCAACGACGCCTGCACCAAGATCGCGGCCCAGTGGCTGCCGTCGTCCGAGATCGTGGCGATCCGCGGCTTCTTCGCGCTCTGGTTCGCGTTCGCGATCATCGTGGTGCGCCGTGAACTCGTCCATATCCGGCGCGGCGCGGACCGTACCGTGATGCTGCGGGCGCTGGCGGAGAGCCTCGCCGGCTTCCTCATCATTATCGCGCTCGGGCTGATGCCGCTCGCCAATGTGATCGCGATCCTGCTGGTGCAGCCGTTCCTGATGACCATCGCCGCGGTCGTGATGTTCAAGGAAGCGGTGGGCTGGCGGCGGTGGACTGCGGTCTCGGTCGGTTTTCTCGGGATGCTCCTGGTGGTGAAGCCCGCGACCAATGCGTTCGAGGTGGCTTCGCTGATCGCCGTGACGGCGGCTTTCATGGCTATGTTTCGCGATCTCCTGACCCGGCGCATCGGGCCGGAGGTGCCGACGATGGTGATCACGCTGGCGAGTGCATGCGTCGGGGTAGTGATCGGGGCGCTCGGAGCGGCGGCCGAGCCCTGGAAAACGCCCGACTTCCTGGCGCTCGCGGTGGTGGCGCTGGCGGCGGCCTTCATCATGCTGGCGTTCATCTTTATCATCATCGCCTTCCGCGGTACCGAGATGTCGGCGGTCGCTCCGTTCCGTTATACGATCGTGGTGTTCGCGGTGGCGTTCGGAATCGTCCTGTTCGCGGAAATTCCGGATTTGATCTCGTTTGCCGGCATCGGTCTCATCGTCGGCGCCGGGCTCTATCTGCTCCACCGCGAGACGATGCAGCGGCGGCCCAAGGCTGCCGCACTTCCATGACCCGTTGCCGGAACAGATCGGTGCCGGGATTGATCGAGAGTTTCGTTCGGCTAAGGTGAAAGACAAACAACTGCGCGCCGAGCGCGCGAACGGGTAACGCGACGCAAGATCGCACGTGGGATGTGGACGCCCGGCGGGCGTCAGGGGAGAGGGATCTTGGACTTTCTGCTCAAGATCAGCCGCGTCATCGACGCGATCAATTCGCGTATCGGCAAGTGGCTCGCCTGGCTGATCCTGGTTGCGGTCGTGATCTCGGCCGGAAACGCGATCGTTCGCAAGCTGTTCGACACTTCGTCGAATTCCTGGCTCGAGCTGCAATGGTATCTGTTTTCTGCCGTGTTCCTGCTCTGCGCAGCGTGGACGTTTCTCGTCAACGAGCACATCCGCATCGACATCGTGAACAATCTTTTTTCGAAGCGGATGCGCGATTGGATCGACGTCCTCGGCCATCTGTTTTTCCTGTTGCCGTTCACGGTCGTCATGACCGTCACGGCCTGGCCCTTCTTCCTCGCTTCCTGGCGCATCAATGAGCAGTCGTCGAACGCCGGCGGACTGGCGCAATGGCCGGCGAAGTTTCTGGTACCCGCGGGTTTTGCGCTTCTCTTCCTGCAGGGCATCTCCGAACTCATCAAGCGCATCGCGGTGCTGCGAGGAAAGATCCCCGACTCCTACACTCCGCATCAGCATCCGCTCGAGGCCGAGATCGAGCACATCGTCGAAGTGATCGAGAAACGTTGAGTAGCCAGAGCGCGCCATGACCGCCTTCCTCATTCACAATATGGCGCCGATCATGTTCGCGTCGCTCGTGGTCTTTCTGCTGGTCGGCTATCCGGTGGCATTCTCGCTCGCCGCCAACGGATTGATTTTCGGATTGCTCGGTATCGAGCTCGGTCTGTTCCGGCCCGATTTTCTGCAAGCGCTGCCGGAACGCGTCTACGGGATCATGAGCAACGACGTGTTGCTCGCGATTCCGTTCTTCACGTTCATGGGGCTGATCCTCGAACGATCGGGCATGGCGGAGGATTTGCTCGACAGCATCGGACAATTGTTCGGCACCATCCGCGGCGGTCTCGCCTATGCGGTGATCTTCGTGGGCGCCCTGCTCGCGGCGACGACCGGGGTCGTGGCCGCCTCGGTGATCTCGATGGGGCTGATCTCGCTGCCGATCATGCTGCGTTACGGCTATGACCGGCGCGTCGCCGCCGGTGTGATCGCCGCCTCCGGCACGCTCGCGCAGATCATCCCGCCCTCGCTGGTGCTGATCGTGATGGCCGACCAGCTCGGCCGCTCGGTCGGCGACATGTATGAAGGCGCTTTCATTCCCGGGCTCTGTCTGGCCGCGCTTTATGCGGTCTACGTCTTCCTACTCACGATCTTCTATCCCAATTCGGTGCCGGGCCTGCCGGCGGAGGATCTGACCTATAAGGAGCCCGATGGGCGGCGCGGGGTGATGTCGCTGTTCGTCGTGGTCATCGCCGCGGGAACTCTCGCTTATCTCTACATGCGCACGACTCAAGTGCGCGCCGGCGCCGATTTCGTCGTGCTCACCATGTCGGCCGCGGTCGGCCTCGCCTTCGCGCTCGCGGTTGTGAGCAGACTGTTGCGGCTGAGACTCCTGTCGGTCCTCGCCGAGCAAGTCATCTTCGTCATGGCGCCGCCGCTTGCGCTCATCTTCCTCGTGCTCGGCACCATTTTCATCGGGGTTGCGACGCCCACCGAGGGCGGCGCCATGGGCGCGGCAGGCGCGCTCGTGCTCGCCGCAATCAAGCGGCGGCTGACCTTCGACCTCACGCGGCAAGCGGTGGAATCGACGGCCAAGCTCTCCGCCTTCGTGGTGTTCATATTGATCGGCGCGCGCGTCTTTTCGCTCACCTTCTACGGCGTCGACGGCCACAAATGGGTCGAGGAAACACTGGTCTCGCTGCCCGGCGGCCAGATCGGCTTCCTGGTTTTCGTCAATGTCTTCGTATTTCTCCTCGCCTTCTTCCTCGACTTCTTCGAGATCGCCTTCATCGTCATTCCGCTGCTCGCTGCGCCGGCGGAACGGCTCAACATCGATTTGATCTGGTTCGGCGTCATTCTCGGCGTGAACATGCAGACCTCGTTCCTGCACCCACCGTTCGGATTCGCGCTGTTCTATTTGCGATCGGTGGCGCCGAAGGAGTCCTATCCCGACCGCGTCACCGGCAAACGCATGGAAGGGGTCACGACCGGGCAGATCTATTGGGGCGCGGTGCCGTTCGTGATCATCCAGTGCATCATGGTCGGTCTCGTCATCGCCTTCCCCGCCATGGTGATGCATTACAAGGGGACGGGAACAGGTATAGATCCGAACAAGGTCAAGATCGAGATTCAGCTACCCGAGCTGCCGCCGCTCGACCTCGGTCCGCCGACAATCAGATAGCGGCGGCGCTCAAATAAACGAAAGCCCCGGAGCCTGAGGCTCCGGGGCTTGCG
Organism: Xanthobacteraceae bacterium; assembly: GCA_030648135.1. Lineage (GTDB taxonomy): Bacteria > Pseudomonadota > Alphaproteobacteria > Rhizobiales > Xanthobacteraceae > JAUSIF01. The sequence goes on along the minus strand of JAUSIF010000354.1, from coordinate 1,604 downwards.
GGTCGTGACGCGGGTTGCCGTTCAACCGCGGCGGGCGCGGATCATGAAGGTGTCGAAAGTGTATTCGGCCACCTGCCACCAAAGATACTGATCGTTGCGGAAGGCGAGGAAGGATTCGTAGACCTTCTTGAAGTCCGCATTGACGGCCACGGTCTCGGCATAGACCTCGTTCGCCGCCTTGAAGGAGGCTTCCATGATCGCCGGGGAGAAAGGATGCAGCTTGGCGCCGGCCGCGACCAACCGCTTCAAGGCTGCCGGATTGCTCGCATCGTATTTCGCCATCATCCAGGTATTGGCGACATGGCAGGCCGACTGGACGATCGACTGGTAGCTCTTCGGCAGCTCGTTCCACTTGGCGAGATTGATCAAATTGTGGAGCATCGGCCCGCCTTCCCACCAGCCCGGGTAATAGTAGTAGGGCGCGACCTTGTATAAGCCGAGCTTCTCGTCGTCATAGGGCCCGACCCATTCGACGGCATCGAGCGTGCCCTTCTCGAGCGCAGGGTAGATATCGCCGCCGGCGAGTTGCTGCGGCACCACTTGAAGTTTCGTCATCACACGACCGGCAAAGCCGCCGATGCGCATCTTGAGGCCCTTGAGATCGTCGAGCGAGTTGATCTCCTTGCGGAACCAGCCACCCATCTGGGCGCCGGTATTTCCGGTGGGGAAGCCGATGACATTGAACTTCTTGTAGAACTCGTTCAACAGCTCGAGCCCGCCGCCGACGAACATCCAGGCGTCCATCATGCGCTGGTTCAAGCCGAACGGGATCGCCGTGCCGAAGGCGAAGGTGGGGTCCTTGCCGAAATAGTAGTAGGACGCGGTGTGGCACATCTCGACGGTCGCATTCGACGCCGCATCGAGCGCCTGCAGGCCCGGCACGATCTCGCCGCCGGCAAATACCTGGATCTGGAACTTGTTGTCGGTGGCTTCGGCCACCGCTTTGGCGAAGACCTCGGAAGTGCCGTAAAGCGTGTCGAGCGACTTCGGGAAGCTCGAGGTGAGCCGCCATTTGAGTTCCGGCATCGACTGGGCGATGGCCGGTTTCGCGATCGCGGCCGTGGCCAGACCGGCGCCGGCGGCCCGTAGAAACTGACGACGCTGCATGGGTTATTCCTCCCTGGGATGGGCCCGAAAAAACAGCTGTTTCCGAATTCCGCAGATCGAGCCGGTAGCATGAAAATTTGGCCTTAGGTACTCGCCAAGCTTAACCTTCGATCACGATCTTGGGTGCGGCGCGGCCGGTTTTGTTCTGTTCGAGACCGGCGCGCACCCGCTTAGCGATCCCGCGATAGATCGCCGCCTGCGGGCTGTCGGGCTTGGTCGCCACCAGCGGCAAACCGGCGTCGGAGGTCTCGCGGATTTCGGGCTCCAGCGGCACCTCGCCGAGGAAGGGCACATTGAGCCGCTCGGCCTCCTTGCGGGCGCCGCCGTGGCTGAAGATTTCCGAGCGCTTGCCGCAATGGGGACAGAGGAAATAGCTCATGTTCTCGACCACGCCCAGCACCGGCACGTCGACCCGGCGGAACATGGCGATGCCGCGGCGCGCGTCGATGAGCGCCAAATCCTGCGGCGTCGAGACGATGACGGCGCCCGCGAGCGGT